>USLV01000028.1 GCA_900555705.1 uncultured Oscillospiraceae bacterium
CCAGCACGACGCCGGGCGTCGTGCCACACACTCCCCCTCCCTCCGTTATCCTTTTCGACAGTCTCACAGCCGGATGGATCGTAATCCATCCGGCTGTTTCCATTTCAGATATCGTTCGGGGCGGGTTCCCCGTCCCAGCAATAGCCCGCCATATCCACCCGGCCATCCGGGAGAAAGGCAACCCCTTCTGCCTCGAGCAGCTCCCGCTGGCGGTTGCCGCCGCCGAAGGCAAAGGCGGAGGATACCTCTCCAAAGCGGTTGACCACCCGGAAGCAGGGGATTCCCTCCGGATCGGGGTTGACGTGCAGGGCATAGCCCACCACCTGTGACCAGCGCGGGTTGCCTGCCATCAGGGCGATCTGCCCATAGGTGGCGACCCGACCGCGCGGAATGCGGCGCACCACCTCATAAATGCGTTCAAATGTGTTGGGCACCGAAAAGCTCCTCTCTGAAAAGTGGGCGGCCGTTATTCCGCCGTCTTTTCCCCGGCCGACTCATCGCCTATCTCCGTTCCGAGGAAAGACGGGATCTGGAGCCCCGCCATTTTGAAGGTTTCGCTGAGCGGCGGAATGGATTTCATCATGCCGGACAGGAAGTTCGCCGTGGTGGGCGAACCGTTTTCGCCGCCCATGCTGTCCCAGACCGTGATCTTGTCGATGTTCAGATTCTTGATCGCCTCGACCTGGATCCTGGTCAGCTCCTCGATCTTGTCGGTCAGCATCATCTGCACCGCCGCGTCGGAGCCGCCGGCCGCCTTCACGATCTCCTCGAAACCGGCCGCCTGCTTGGACAGGATCTCCTGAATACCGCGCGCCTGTGCCTGCATCTTGGCATAGATGGCATCCGCCTCGCCCTGTGCCAGACGGCGGGCCTGCTCGGCCTCGGCCTCCGCCTCGAGCACCTTTTTCTCCTTCTCAATCTGCGCTTTGACGAGGATATCCGCCTGCTGGGTCGCGAGTTCACGGGCGGCACGCGCCTTTTCCGCCGCCTGCTCAGCCGCATAGGCCTCTTCCTTCGCTTTTGCCTCCGCCAGCTTCTCAGCGGTCACGGCACGCCGCAGCGCGTCGGCCTCCAGCTCGCGGCGGGTGGCGTCGGATTTCGCGATGTTGGCCTTCGAGGTGTTTTCGCCGTCGACCGCCGTGGCGTTGGCCGCCGCGACCGAGACACGCTGATCACGCACCGCGTTGGCCTCACCGATGGAGCCCTCCCGGTTGCGCTCGGCAACCGAAATACGCGCCTCGTTGATCGCCTTCGCCGCAGCTTCCTTACCGAGCGCCTCGATATAGCCGGACTCGTCGCTGATGTCCGTCACGTTGACGTTGATCAGCCGCAGGCCGATCTTCCGCAGCTCGCTTTCGACACAGGCGGAAACCGCCTCGAGAAACTTGTCGCGGTCGGTGTTAATCTCCTCGATCTGCATGGTCGCGATGATGAGGCGCATCTGGCCGAAGATGATGTCCTTCGCGAGCTCCTGAATCTCCTGGAGCTTGAGCCCGAGCAGCCGTTCGGCCGCATTCTGCATCGTGCCCGGCTCGGTCGAGATGCCGACGGTGAAGCGGGCGGGCACATCGATGCGGATGTTCTGCCGGGACAGGGCGCTCTTCAGATCGACGCTGATCGACATCGGCGTCAGATCGAGATACTCATAGTCCTGGACGATCGGCAGCACAAAGGCTGCGCCGCCGTGGATACAGCGGGCGGAACGGGCGGTGCCGTCCTTGTTCTGGCCGACCTTACCATAGATCACCATCACCTTGTCTGACGGGCAGCGCCGGAACCGGGACAGGAACACGAGCAACAGGCTGAACAGCAGCACGACGATCACCAGAACGGCGATCAGCACCGACGGGGAAATCCCCGTCTCGAGTAACATAGCTTTCATTCTTCCAAACACTCCTTTTTATGATAATGGGATTCCCACACAGTCAAACGGGCTCGACCACCAGCACATTGCTCTCGGTCACCGAAACCACCCGCACCTGCTGTCCGGTTTTGAGCGCACGCCCTGGACAAACGGCGTCCATCTCGGAAAAGCGCTCCTGCACCACCAGCGTGACCTTGCCCTTCCCCTCGACGGGGATCGGGACATAGACCTCGCCGACCACCCCGACCGCATTCTGCGGATCGAGATTGCCGCTCTGCTGCATCTTCATGAAGAAGCGCATCACCAGCGCAACCACCAGCATGGCGGCAAGACCGGCCAGAAGCGCGAGCGCAACGCTGAGTCCCGCCGATATACCGGAATCCAGCAGCGCCAGCCCGACCCAGCCGCAGACCGCCAGAAACGCGATGATCCCGCGGACGGTCAACAGCCGCAGGCCGCCCAGATGGTCGGCGTCCTGGCCGACGTGGTCATAGTCGCCGCCGTCTCCATCCGCATCCGTGTCGACGTCGTGGTCGACATCAGCATCACTGTCCTGGCCGAGCCCGAACAGCAGCAGAATCGTCTGCAAAACCAGCACGACAGTGGCAGGGATCGCGACCAGATACAGAATCTGGCGCAGGGTATCCAGAGCTGTCCACCAGGCAATCATAGGACATCTGCCTCCTTTTGTTGTGCGACACATACGTCACGATCCATAATCCGTCGAAAAATCTCGCCGGCCCGCTGCATCAGCAGCGATGCCTCGATGTTCAGCAGCATCAGGGTCAGCGCCTCCTGCAACCGTTCTCCCGCGTCCGCTACCGTCTGCGGCGTCTCCCGCAGATAGACGGCAATCCGGTCGGCCAGCTCTTTGCCCTCCGGCCGCCCGCCGTCCTCCATCTGGAAAATCAGCGAGCAGAGCAGGCTGTAGAGCCGGGGATCCGAGAGGCTGTCATCCTCCCGGCTGTCGACCGAGCCGTTGACATAGGCAAGCAGCGCCGCGATGCGGTCGAGCTGCATCGAGGGACGCAGCAGGTTGATAATCAGGATGCGGGCTACCTGAATCTCGCCGTATCGCTTGCCCACCGGCTTCGAGACCCACCCCCGCTTGACCCAGTTCTGGATCGTCGAAGGGGCAAGGCCGGTCAGCTCGGCCACCTGCGAAAGCAGCAGTCCGCCTCCGGAAACCGCAAAAATCGGATGCAGCAAGGAGAAGGCGTCCTCCTCCTTTTCCGGCGGACAGATCAACAGCGCGCCCGGCAGGGTTCGTTCCATATGTATCTCATCTCCCTCAAATTGATTCGCGCGAACTTCTTTTGAGTTCGTTATTATAATATCACGAGTTCGTATGAACCTCAATAGCCGCCACGACCAATGTCGAATACTGGCAGATCAAAACCATCGGAAAACCCTTTGTTCTCTCCGATTTTCTTTTATTATCTTCGTTTTTCTTCCGTTTACAAAATCAGAGCGGGCTGATTGCCCGCTCTGATTCGACATCCGTTCACTCTTCCTGGTCGCCGTATTCCGCGATGACCTTCTGTGCCACCTGCATCGGCGCCTCCTCATACCGTTCGAAATCGAAGGTAAAATAGCCGCGCCCCTGTGTCATGGAACGGAGCATGGTCGTATAATCCGCCATTTCCGCCATCGGCACCTCCGCCTCCACACAGGTGAGGCTGTCCTCCTCCGACGGGGTCATGCCGAGTACCCGGCCGCGCCGTTTATTGACATCCCCCATGATGTCGCCGGTGTTGTCGTTCGGGACATAGACGCGGAGCGTCCCCACCGGCTCCAGCAGCACCGGCCCTGCCTGCGGGATACCCGCCTTATAGGCGAGGGAAGCGGCGGTTTTGAAGGCCATCTCCGAGGAGTCGACCGGATGATAGGAGCCGTCGGTCAGGGTTGCCTTGACCCCCACCATTGGGAATCCGGCGAGCACGCCCTTCTGAGCGCTGTCCCGCAGTCCTTTTTCGACGGCCGGGAAGAAGTTTTTCGGAACCGAGCCGCCGAATACGCTCTCCGCAAAGACGAGCTTCTCCCCTTCACAGGGTTCAAACTCGATCCAGACATCACCGAACTGGCCGTGGCCGCCCGACTGCTTCTTGTGCCTTCCCTGCACCTTGACCTTCTTTCGGATGGTCTCGCGATAGGGCACCCGCGGCACCTCGAGGGTGATCTCGACGCCAAATTTGTTTCTGAGCTTGGAGGCTGCCACATCCAGATGCTGCTCACCGAGACCGGAGAGCACCTGCTCCTTTGTCTCGGGATCGATGACGAAGGAGAGGGTCGGGTCCTCCTCGATCAGGCGGCTGAGCCCGGCCGCAACCTTTTCCTCTTCGCCTTTCTTTTTCGCGTTGACCGCCATCGAGAAGCAGGGACGGTCAAACGAAACACCCGGCAGCACAACCGGCCGCGCCGGGGCACAGAGAGTGTCGCCGGTATTGGTGGAGGCCAGCTTGGCTACCGCGCCGATATCCCCTGCGGCGATATACGGTGCTTCCTCCTGCTTTTTCCCGCGTATATAATAGAGCTTGCCCAGCTTTTCCTGTGCGCCGGTGCGCATATTCAGCAGAACGGAATCCGGTGTGACCCGGCCGCTGACCACCTTGAAATAGAGCAGCTTGCCGACAAAGGGATCGACCACACTCTTGAAGACGACCGCAGCCGCCTGGGCGTTTTCATTGGCCGCGAGCTCAACCGGTGCGCCGTTGGCGTCGATGCCGGTCTCCCCGGCGACCGTCTCCGCCCAGGGAGCCAGCCAGATCAGTCCGTTCATCAGCTGGTCGACGCCTTCGAGCCCGGCTGCCGAGCCGCAGAAAACCGGCGCAATCTCGCCCCGCCGAACACCGGTCGCCAGTCCCAGAATCAACTCGTCCGGCGTGAACGCCTCCCCGGAGAAATACTTCTCCATCAGCTCCTCGCTGGTTTCGGCGACCGCCTCGTTGATCGCGGTCCGCAGCCCGTCCAGCCGATGCCCCATATCCGGGATCGGTACCTCGGAAGCCTTGCCGTTCTGATAGCGATAGGCCTTGTATTCGAGCAGATTGACATAGCACTCGACCCGGTGATCCACCACATAGGGCACAACCAGCGGACAAACCATCGGTCCGAAGGTCGCCTTCAGATCCTCAAAGACCTTATAAAAATCCGCGTTTTCGTGATCCAGCTTGTTGACAAAAAAGATTTTCGCCATACCTTTTTTCCGTGCGGCGGCAAACGCCTTCTCCGCGCCGACCGTCACGCCGCTCTTGCCCGAGAGGACAATCAGCGCGCTCCCCGCCGCCCGGATTCCCTCGCTGACCCCGCCGGCAAAATCAAACAGACCGGGCGTGTCCAGCAGGTTCATCTTCGTATCCTTCCACTCGATCGGTAAAACCGTCGTGGAAACCGATGCCTTCCGCCGTATCTCCTCGGGATCAAAATCGCTGATGGTGTTGCCGTCCGCGATCTTTCCCAGCCGCTCCGACTGCCCGGTCAGAAAAAACGCCGCCTCGGCGAGCGAGGTTTTGCCGGAACCGGCATGCCCCACCAGGGCGATGTTGCGAATGTTTTTGGCAGCATACTGTTTCAAGAAAAGCGCTCCTTTCGTCTCTATCGTGAGGCCGTCCTCGACAGGAAGCGGCCTTTTACGAGCAATTTTGAACAAAAATACTCCTCATGGAACATCTTCTTTGAATAGTATAACTGATTCGTCCGGGAAATTCAACCGGAATTTGGCAAAAAGCCAAAAATCCCCCTCTGCCACAAGGCGTTGGAGGATTTTTTGGATATATTGTATAGACTCTATCGGGGACTCCTTCCCAAAATATAGCCGTATTTTCTCAAAAACGGCTGGAGCGCCTGAAACAACACAGCGGTAATGACGCAGTTGATAACCCCCTTGAGCAGATTGAAGGGGATAATCGCCGGCACCAGCATCGACACCACCACGTCTCGCGGCGTTCCGAGGAACCAGGTCGTCAGCAGCAGGTTCATTGGGATCATCAGCAGCGTCATGGCCGCCGCCCCGGCGGCCATCCCGACGATCAGGCGGGATAGAGACGGCTTCCGGCGATAGATCTCCCCGACCAGCACGACCAGCGCCCCGGAGGCGACAAAATGCATCACACAGCCGACCCAGCCGTTCCCACCAAAGAAGAACGCCTGCACCAGCGAGACAACCGCAAGGATCAGAAGACCCGGCTGCGTTCCATAGAGCAGCGTCCCGAGCAGGATCGGCACATCCGCCATGTCGTATTCGAGGAACGGCGCGGCGGGGATCAGCGGGAAATGCAGCATAACGAGCAGGATGGACAACGCGGCCAGCAGCGCCAGCTGCGCCAGCTGCAAAACCGATCGCTTGTTCATGCGGGGATGGGACATACCAAAACCACTCCTTTTTCTCACACGCGGTCTTCTGCAAAAGAAAGGCCCCGTGATTTCCAAAAAATCACGGGGCCGCCGAATACGTCAAAAACTGGCGCATCGTCTTCTTCCATCCGGACTGAAACGGCTTTCGCCGTCACACCGTCGGCTCTGGAATCACACCAGATCTGCCCGGGATACGCACCAGGCGTATCCCAAAGCTCGCGGGCTTCGCCTCCCGAAAGGAGACAACACCGCCGGTGGGGAATCGCACCCCGCCCCGAAGACTGCTGATATCAAATTCGAACAGCTATAGTATAAACCGCGCCGCGGGCTTTGTCAAGCCCCTGCTCAGAGGTCGTTGCGGATGAGATCCTCATAGGTCTCGGCACGCACCACCACGCGGGAGGTATCGCCGTTCACCATCACGACCGCCGGACGCGGCAGTCGATTATAGTTGGAGGACATCGAATAGTTATAGGCGCCGGTCGCGAGCACCGCCAGAATATCGCCGCGTCCGCAGGGCTGCAGCGGCGTATTCTCCTGGAGCAGGTCGCCGCTCTCGCAGCAGCGTCCGGCAATCGTGACCCGATCCGTTGCGGGCTCCCCTGCCCGGTTCGCAATCAGGGCGGTATAGTCCGACTGATAGAGCGCATAGCGCGGGTTGTCGGTCATGCCGCCGTCTACACTGACATACCGCCGCACGCCCGGAATATCCTTCACGCCGCCGACGGTGTAGAGCGTGATGCCGGCAGAGGCGACCACCGAGCGCCCCGGCTCGATGACGATATAGGGAAACGGGTAGTCCAGCCGCGCGGCGCAGGCCTTCGCGGCATCCGCGACCAGCCGCATATACTCCCCACAGGCCTTCGGGTGATCCGCGTCCGTGTAGACGATTCCGAAACCGCCGCCGAGATCCAGCTCCGGCAGCACCGCGCCGGTTTCCCGCCGGATCTGATCCAGAAAGGTCAGCATGACCTCCGCCGCGTGCACGAAGGGCTGCTCGTCGAAAATCTGCGACCCGATGTGGCAGTGCAACCCCCGAACCTCCAGTCCTTCGGTGGCCAGCGCCCGCTTGACCGCCGCCAGCGCCTCGCCGTTCTCCAGCGTGAAGCCGAACTTGGAATCAATCTTGCCGGTTGCAATAAACGCGTGGGTGTGGGCGTCGATGCCCGGCGTGATCCGCAGATAGACGCGCGCCGTCCGGCCGAGTGAAAGGGCCGTCGCCGCGACCGCCTCGAGATCCGCGCTGTTGTCGACCACAATGCGCCCGACGCCGTATTCCAGCGCCATACGCAGCTCTGCTTCGGTCTTGTTGTTGCCGTGGAAGATCAGCCGCTCGGCCGGGAATCCGACCTGCATCGCGGTATAGAGCTCGCCGCCGGACACAACGTCCGCACCGCAGCCCTCCTCCATCACAATCCGATACAGCTCCCGAAAGCTGCAAGCCTTGCTGGCATAGGCCACCATGCCGCCGTTTTCGTAGTTCTCATCAATCGAGCGCTTATACGCGCGCAGCGCAGCGCGAATCGTCGGCTCATCCATCACATACAGCGGCGTGCCGTAGGTCTCCGCGAGTCCCACGGCGTCACAGCCGCCGACGGTCAGATGGCCCTGCTCATTGACATTCAGGCAATCCGAAACAAACATATCCGTTACCAGTCCTCTCCTGTCGGTACACCGCTATGGCAAGTCGGCGTTCCCGTCGTCCCCCGTCACCTCATCGATAATCTCGCGCAGTTCCTCCACGCCCTCGCCGTTCAGAGCCGAAAACGGCACGAGGCGAATCCCTTCCAGCTCCGCAAATTCCTCTTCAAACGCGGCCAGACGGGCGGCGCGCTGGGTTTTGTTCAGCTTGTCCGCTTTGGTCAGCACCACGAGGAAAGGCATCCCCTGCTCGACAAGATAGTCGAGCATCATCCGGTCCTCACGGCTCGGCGGGTGCCGCATGTCCAGCAGCTGCAATACCAGCCGCAGATCGCGGTCGGCGTCCAGATACCCCTGGATCAGCCGGTTCCAGCGCTGCTTCTCCGCATCGGACACCTTGGCATAGCCATACCCCGGCAGATCCACCAGCCACAGCGTATCCAGCCGGTAAAAATTGATGGAGGCGGTCTTGCCGGGGGTGGCACTGGTCCGCGCCAGGTTTCGCCGGTTGAGAAGCGCGTTGATCAGCGAGGATTTCCCCACATTGGAGCGGCCGGAAAACGCCACCTCCGGCAGCGTCGGCGTCGGCAGCTGCTTCGGCAGCGCGGCGGACAGTTCAAATGTTGCGGAATGAGCGTTCATCTCCGGCAGCACCTCCTCAGTTCACCGTTTCGGTTTTTCCCGGCTTGCGCACCAGCGCCGTCTCCAGCACCGTGTCCAGATGCCGCGCCGTCACAAACCGGATATGCTCCCGCACCGTCTGGTCGACCTCGGCGAGATCGGCCTCGTTGTCCTGCGGGATAATCACCGTATGCATATGATGCGTATAGGCCGCCATACTCTTTTCGCGCAGGCCGCCGATCGGCAACACGCGGCCGCGCAGCGAGATCTCGCCGGTCATCGCGACATCGTGCCGAACCGGGATACCGCTCAGCGCCGAGAGGATGGCGGTTGCCATCGTCACGCCCGCGGAGGGACCGTCCTTCGGCACCGCTCCCTCCGGCACATGGATGTGGATATCCTTGGTCTTATAAAAATCCTGTTCAATGCCCCATTCCGCTGTCCGGGAGCGCACATAGCTGATCGCCGTCCGGGCGGATTCCTTCATCACGTCGCCGAGCGAGCCGGTCAGCTCGATCTTGCCGCTGCCGTCCAGCACCGCCACCTCGACCTGCAACGCCTCGCCGCCGACCGAGGTCCAGGCGAGCCCATTGACCACGCCAACCTCATCCGTCTGTCCCGCGGCGTCCGGCTTGAACTTCACCGGCCCGAGCAGCTCCTCGAGATTCGAGACCGTAACGCTTTTGGCCTCACCGGCCACGATCCGCTTTGCGCATTTCCGGCAGATTTCCGCGAGCCGCTGCTCCAGCCGCCGGACTCCCGCCTCCCGGGTATAGCCCTCAATCAGCTGCCGGAGCACCGAATCGGCTATCCGCAGCTGGCGCCCGTTCAGACCATGGCGCCGACGCTGCTTCGGAAGCAGATGCTCCTTCGCGATATGGAATTTCTCCTCTGCCGTATAACTGGACAGCGTGATGACCTCCATCCGGTCGAAGAGCGGCGCGGGAATCGTGTCCGCATCGTTCGCCGTGGTGACAAACAGCACATCCGAGAGATCGAACGGCACCTCGAGATAGTGGTCGGTAAAGGTCGCGTTCTGCTCCGGATCGAGCACCTCCAGCATCGCGGCGGAGGGATCACCCCGGAAATCACTGCCCATCTTGTCGATCTCGTCCAGCAGCACCAACGGGTTGGCGCTGCCCGCCTGCTGGAT
>USLV01000029.1 GCA_900555705.1 uncultured Oscillospiraceae bacterium
ACGAGATGTAGAGAGGTCTCGTGGGCTCGGAGATGTGTATAAGAGACAGGAAGGATACTCTTCGTACCCATAGCTTTACCCACCAGGAACTATTGGCATTCTTTTTTATGGGGAGTGAATCCAGAATCTGTTTATATGTATACTTCATAGTCGCTCCTTATCCGATACATACCACTATATTCAGCCATCTTGCCGGACCCATTCATCAAAAGACTTCCCGACACGCCGTTTTCTTATTTCTCGCTATGACTCTTTATCTTCTCTCGAAGCATTGTGGAAGAAATGGACTGCGTATAGGGTAAATAGACGACATCCACATCGATTTCCGCAAGCTCTCTCTCTATACGATTCCATTTTTCGGTACCCTGCCAGTCATCGCCCACAAACATCACGTCAATGCCATATTTCACAGCCGCCGATTTTTTATCCGAATAGTCAACCTGCGGGACGACTTCGTCGACATAGCGAATGGCTTCCACAATTCTCGCTCTGTCTTCGTAAGGGATAATCGGTTGTTTATGCTTATTTTCCACCACAATTTCGTCTGTTGAAACCGCGACAATCAGGTAGTCACAATACTGCTTCGCATGCATGATGACGTTCAGATGCCCCACATGGAACATATCATAAACGCCGGCAGTATATCCTCTTTTGTATTTTTTCATGAGAGGATCTCCCCAATCTTTTCCTTGTAAGCCGCAACAACCATGCTCCTGGAAAAGTTTTCTTCCACATACCGTCTCCCGGCTTGTCCCATCGACATCCTGACGTCATGATCCATCTCCAGGAATCGTTCGATCTTTTTTACCAGATCATCGACATCTCCGCCATGATAAATGAATCCCGTCTGCTCATCGACAACCGTTTCCCGACACCCCGGATTGTCCGTGGTAATAATAAAGCGCCCGGAGCTTGCGTTTTCCAGGAGCACATTGCTCATGCCCTCTCCATACGTAGAGGGATGAATGATCGCATGCGCCCTTGCTATCCACGGCTTGACATCTTTCTGACTGCCGCGGTAAAGAACGATATCCTCTTTTTCCAGCTGTTTCAAGTCCTCAATATAATGGCTCTCCGTCGGTTCAATAAAGCCGATCATATTAAATTCGGTATTGGGATATTTCTTTTTGATTTGTTTTGCCGCTTCAATATAATCATCCACGCCTTTATCGTGAAGAACACGGCCGATATAATTGAAAATAATCGTATTTCCCTCTACACCGTTTCCGCCCTCCGGATATGGCTGCAACGGATAGCGTTCTGTGTCCACGCCAGACCCCGGAATAAGCCGATGCTCTCCTTTTACCATCCCGGTGTCAATGGCCAGCTGCATATTGGTGGAATTTTGAAACATAACGCAGGCAGAACCGCGATAGGCAAATCGGAAAAGCCGCATAATAAAGGCTTTCATGACCCCTTTTTTATTCAGAACACTGCCGAGACCTGTGACATTGTTGATATAGGGGATGCCCAGCTGCCTGGCCGCCACACTGGCATATACATTCGGTTTGGCCGTATACGTCAAAACCACATCCGGCCGATATCGTTTAAACAGGGCCCGATAATGCCGATAAAGCTTAAAATCCGCCAGTATATTCGTCCCCCGCCGATCGATGACGGGATCATCATAGATATAGTCAATGTGCTTCATCAGTTCAAACTTCTCGCCGTATGGACAGGAAATCAGCATCTCATATCCCTCGGCAAGCAGACTCTCAATCAGCTCTTTCCGGAAGCAATAGATATCATCATCGTTATTGGTTAATAAGGCAATGAGTGGTTTGTCTCTATATGTCTGTTTCATTTCATTTCTACTTTCTCGGCTTCAATTTCTTTTGTTTGCGAGTAATCGCCCTGATAGTTTCTGCCACATACGGCAAAAACCGTCATAAACATGATTTTGATATCGTTCCAAAAACTGAATTGCCGCAGCAGCTGCAAATTGTAATGCATCTTGGCCGGAAGCACTTCCTCTACATAAACCCTGTCCGAATCTTCCGCTGCATCCAGCAACTCGGCCTCGTCTTTATAATAAATACTGGCCAGGCTTGTCACTCCGGCCGGAAGCAAAAACGTCGCCATCATTTCCGGCGTATATTGCGCGGTATATCGCGGCACTTCCGGGCGTGTGCCCACAAATGTCATCTTTCCCCGTAACACGTCGATGAGCTGACTGATCTCATCCAACCGATACTTGCGCACAATCCTGCCCACTCGGGTAACACGGGCATCTCCACTTAACGTTACCTGCGAGCCTCTATCCGCGTTTTGTACCATGGAGCGAAATTTAAAAATATGAAACGGTTTTCCATATTGCGTCATGCGTAGCTGACGATAGAACACCGGCCCGCGCGAATCCACCTTGATGGCAATGGCCAGCACCAAAAAAAGCGGAGAAAAAAGGAGCAGCAGGACAAACGATACTACAATATCAAAAAGGCGTTTGCAAAATAAACTGCCGCGTTTTTTTCTTAATATATCATAATATGGGCGCACTTCCTCGGTCTGCATTGCCAGAGGAAGTTCCTCCCAGGACCTGAGCATCATGGTAAATACCCCTTCAAAATCTCGCAATAGTGCGCAATCACATACTCCACTTCCTCATCCGTCAGCCTGGTATGCAGCGGAAGTGTGATTTCATTGACAAACTGCGCGTAGGCGTTCGGGAAGTTCTGCACATCAAAGCCCAGATGTCGATACGCCGTCATCATGGGCAGCGGCTTATAATGCACATTGCAGGCGATGCCCGCCTCCGCCATCCGGATGATGATCTCATTCCGCTGTTCCGCCGTAATGCCGGGCACCCGGGTCAGGTAGAGATGTCCCGACGACTGCCATTCCGCCGTGTAGTGCGGCAGCACCTGCACACCGAGCGGCTTCAGAGCCGCATCATATTTCCCGATGATCTCCCTGCGTCTTGCCAGCATCGCCGGATATCGCTCAAACTGCCTGAGCCCCATCGCAGCGGCCACATCCGTCATGTTGCACTTATACCAGGGGCCGACGACGTCATACTCCCACGCACCGAGCTGCGTTTTTGCCAACGCGTCCTTGCTCTGCCCGTGAAGGGAATAAAGCTGTAATTGCCGATAGATTTCCGCATCTTCGATGCCTTCTACTGTTCGCCAGGTCATGGCGCCGCCCTCGGCAGTGGTAAAATTTTTGACAGCATGGAAGCTGAAATTGGAGATATCCGCAATCGCGCCCACCATCTTCCCCTGCCGCCGGGCGCCGAATGCATGGGCCGCGTCTGCCATCACAATAATCCGGCCGTAGGCCTGCTGTATGGCATTCGCCGGACGGAACAACGCCCGTTTTCGTTCCACGATCTCGAAAATCCGGGTATAATCGCATGGGACACCGCCGAGATCCACCGGAATGATGACCTTTGTTTTTTCCGTGATGGCCGCTTCCAGCGCTTCATAATCCATTTCAAAGGCGCCTGCCTGCGTATCCACCAGAACAAGCCTGGCCCCTACGTGGCAGACAACCGACGCAGAGGCTGTATATGTATAGGCAGAGGTGATGACTTCGTCTCCCTCGCCAACGCCCAGGACCCGGAGTGCCATTTCTGCACAGGCGGTCTGGGAGTTGAGGCAAACGCACTGCGCAGTTCCCACATAATCGGCTACCAGCCGCTCCAGCTGTTTTGTTCTGGGGCCGGTGGTAATCCAGCCCGATCGCAGCGCCTCGGCGACCTCCTGCACTTCCAGCTCCGATATATCCGGAGGAGAAAACGGTATTTTCATCTCAACAACCCTCGATTCGCATGCCACAGCCCGCCTTCCCAGAGTTTGACCCCTGTGAAAACGGGCGAAGTTATATATTCTCGGTTAAGTATAGCATAGATACTAATACGAATCAATGTAATTATCCACAAAAATATTCTTTCCAGAAAAGCAAAAAACCGCCAGTTGGCGCGCGGCAGCCGTGCCGGAAACAGGGGACAAACTACGGCATAAAAGCGAACCTGAGTCGACAAAAGCGCCGTACCCTGCTTTGCTTCAAAACAGGATACGGCGCTTTTTCAGCATATACTCAGTCGAGAACGCCGGTCAGCGGATCGCGCACCATCGGTGCGGCGGGTGTATAATGGGATTCCAGCGGCACATACCGCTTCTCTTCGCTGCTGCGGTAGAGAGACTCCATGATTTCAAGGACATGGAAGGTCTGCTGATAGCCCGCCCGACAGGGACGACCGGTTTGCAGCGCCTTTGCCATATCCGCCAGTCCCAGCGCACGACTGTTGTCCCGATAGGGGAAAAGCAGCGGCATCTCGCGCAGTGTGCCGTCTGCGGGGGAGAAGAGCTGGATCGGGCCGCCGAAGCCGTTTGGATCGGGGACGACCAGCGTGCCGCGGGAGCCGTAGACCTCCAGACGCGCGGAGGACCAATAGTGGACGTCGAAGGTGGTGAACAGCGTCCCTACCGCACCGGAATCAAATTGCAGGATACCGGCCACATGGGTCGGCACCTCTACCTGTACCGTCTCGCCGAAATGCGGGGCGCTGGTAATGGTACGCTGCGGGAAGGTGGATTTGGCGACGCCGGTCACCCCGGCGACACCACCGAGCAGATTGACCAGCGCCGTCAAATAATAGGGCCCCATATCAAAAAGAGGGCCGCCGCCGTATTGATAATAAAACGCGGGATCGGGATGCCAGCCCTCGTGTCCGTGGCAGATCATGAAGGCGGCGGCGCCAACCGGGTCACCAATCAGGCCGTCATCGATCAGCCGGCGGCAGGTCTGGATGCCGGCGCCCATGAAGGTGTCCGGCGCGCCGCCGAGCAGCAGCCCGCGCTCCTCCGCCAGCTGCACGAGCTCCCGCCCCTCCTCAAGGGAGGCAGCCAGCGGCTTTTCGCTGTAGACATGCTTGCCCGCGAGCAGCGCCGCCTTCGACACCTCATAATGCTCATAGGGCCGGGTCAGATTCAGCACGATGTCCACCGCCGGATCGGCGAACAGCTCGTGCATATCGGCGTATTGCCGGGGGAGGCCGTATTCCTCGACCGCTTTGCGGGCACGCTCGGGAATCAGGTCGCAGACCCCGGCGATTTCCATCTCCCGGAACAGGCCGGTGATATTTTTCAGATAGATGCCGCTGATGGCCCCAACGCCGACAATGCCGATTCTGATCTTCTCCATATTCCTCTCCTCCTCAATACATCTTCGCCGTATTTTCAAAGCGTTCGGTGGTCAATCCGTGCTCGCGGGCATACTGCCGGCCGGCTGCCGCCCACAGCATGCCGCGGCGCATCAGCTCCTGTGCAGCCGGAGATCGGTCAAACACATCGTCGTGGTGGCCGAGAGAGGTATAAAACACGCGACCGTTGCCCCAGAACTTGGTCCACGCAACCGGCATATCCACCGGCTTATTGGACACATGATAATAGTTGACGAGCGGGAAGCGGGTGGTCGCCAGCACTTCAATCGCCGGATCGATGTGGAGATAATAATGCTCGCTGCACACCTCAAAATCCGCGAGTCCTTCGACAATGGGGCTGCTGCCGTGGCAGATATGGACGGTGTAGCTCTGGCCGTCGCCGCCGGGATGGCTGACCCACTGGCCGCCGGTCATAAACTGCCATTCGGTATCCTGCCGGAAGGAATCACACATACCGCCGTGACAGCCGGCGAGTCCCACACCGGCGCCGACCGCACGGGCAACGTTTTTGGTGCATTCACCCGGGATACTGCCCATTGTCCAGCAGGGCACCAGCAGATCCAGCTCCAGCAGCCGCTCCCCGTCCAGCAGGCAGTCCAGCGTATCGGCAATCTCCACCTCAAAGCCCGCATCCTCCAGCAGTCCGGCGAACCGCTGGGAAACCAGCTTCGGCTCATGGCCGTCCCAGCCTCCCTGAAAAATCAGGGCCTTTTTCTTTTCCATATGTCCACTCCTTTTCCATAGCTTGCGGCAATCTATCCAGAATGTCATATCCATTATAACAAAACTCCGGCAGAACGACGGACAATCCAAATGGAAAGTCAGACAATTTTTGCGATAATTTTCGATTGAGGATACGGTCTGAAAGCGTTATCGCTCCCCTCAGTGAACAGGGGGAAACACGGTTTTTCGGAGGGGAACAGACGCCCGACTGCGTTCTCCTTCTTACCCGGCACGAGCCAGGCGACCTTGTCGGCCGCCCGGACCTGTCCGCAGCGTTTTCCTTTGTCCACCGGGGGTATTGACTTTTGAATGCGTCGAACATATAATTAGAACATCCGTTATAGAACGATAGATTTTGAATGGAGTTAAGCACTATGCCGCCAAAAGCAAAATTCACCAGAGAACAAATCACACGTGCTTCTTTAGCGATCATACGAGAGCAGGGAATGAAAAGTCTGACCGCGAGAACACTTGCCAGGCAGCTTGGAAGCTCTTCCTGCCCGATTTTTACGGTATTTGACAATATGGAGGAAGTACAGCAAGCTGTGCTGGAAGCAGCGAAAGCCTGCTATAGAGGCTATGTGGAACGGGGGCTTGCCGATACCCCTGCTTTTAAGGGCGTTGGCACACAGTACATTCTTTTTGCCATACAGGAGCCCCGGCTGTTTCAGCTTTTGTTTATGCGCGAACAGACCGTTGTCCCCAGTCTTGACGGCGTGTTGCCCCTGATAGATGAAAGCTACGAAAGAATCCTTGCTTCCATCACGGAGGGATATGGACTTGACATGAAAGCCGCAGGAAAATTGTACCGCCATTTGTGGATTTACTCTCATGGTATCGCAACCCTTTGCGCCACAGAGATGTGCCGTTTTACGGGCGAGGAAATCAGTGAAATGATAACAGAGGTATGTATCAGCCTGTTAAAAACTATAAAAGAGGTAGATAACCATGATTGAACTGAAAGGAATTACAAAATTCTACGGAAGCGGGAATGCTCGTTTTCAAGTATTAAAAGATATCCATCTCACAATCGAGGACGGGAGTTTTTCTGTTATTTTGGGTGCTTCGGGCTCCGGCAAATCCACCCTCTTAAATGTAATGTCGGGACTGGAGCGCCCTGAAAGCGGTCAGGTAATTTACGATGGAAAAGATATTACCGCACTTTCCGAGTGCGAATTAACTGCGTTTCGCAAAGAAAATGTAGGCTTTATTTTTCAACAGTATTATCTGCTTCCCCATATGACGGTTGCCAAAAATGTAAAGATGGGAGCGGATTTAGCCGCAAACAACAACTATACAGCCATGATCGAAGCGGTTGGCCTGAAGGATAAGCTGCATAAATATCCAAACGAGCTTTCCGGCGGCGAGCAGCAGCGCGTATCCATTGCCCGTGCCCTCGCCAAAAAGCCACGCGTTCTGTTTCTCGACGAGCCGACCGGGGCGTTAGATGAAGCCACCGGCAGGCAGGTTCTGGATTATATTCGCAATTTGCAGAACAAGCATGGGTTTACCGTAGTCATGGTCACGCATAATCTGAATATTGCCGAGATGGCAAAAACAGTCATAAAAATGAACAGCGGAAAAATCTCGGAAATTACCATAAACAAAACGCAGAAAACCGCTTATGAGATCGGGTGGTGAGCATATGGTCATCGGAATAAAAGACCTGACGAAGCTTTTCGGAATAACGATTATGACCTGCTGTGCCGTTTTTATCTGTGCACTGTTTTTGAACTATAATATGGATATCGTGGGGATCAGAGAAAGCCTCGTATCACCGCAGGAGATCATCATGTATGACGCATTGGTAGCGACGGGCAAGGTTGTTGCTTTGGTTACGGGCAGCTGTCTGGTTGCCACAACAATCGTTCTGCTGATCTTCTATGTGAAAAATTACATTGACAGCCATCAGAAAGAGCTTGGCATTTTGAAGGCCCTGGGCTATTCCAATTTTCATATCGCAAAGCACTTCTCTGTGTTTGGATTCAGTGTTTTGGCAGGTTCGGCTTCCGGCTTTGTCGGCGCGCTCTGTTATATGCCGACCTTTTATGAGGTACAGAATGCAGAGGGCCTTTTTCCGCAGATGTCTCCGCATTTTCACCTGGGACTTTGCCTTTCTCTGCTTATTCTGCCGACCGTATTCTTTGCCATGCTTTCCGTGCTGTATGCATTTGTCAAGCTGAAAAGACCTGTGATGGCACTGCTGAGAGAAATGCAGAATGTCAAGGTAACCGTAAGCAAAAGAGAAACGAATGAACGCCCCTTTTTATTGGATTTAAAAAGAACCACTTTAAAAAGCAGAAAAACGCTGGTGTTTTTCGTCGGCTTTTCCGCCTTTTGCTTTTCCGCTATGACGCAGATGTCCATGTCCATGGACGATTTGGCAAGCGAAAGCTTTTCGTGGATGATGATTTCAATCGGGCTGCTATTGGCATTTATGACACTTCTGATGTCCCTGACAAGCGTAATCAAAGCGAACACAAAGACAATCGCCATGATGAAGGTTTTCGGTTATTCCGAAAAAGAATGCAGTTCCTCTATTCTCGGCGGGTATCGCCCTGTTTCGTATATAGGTTTTGCCGTCGGAACAGCCTATCAATATCTTCTGCTCAGAATCATGGTAGACGTCGTATTTGCCGATTTTGAAAATATGCCGGTATACCGCTTTGATTGTAAGGCAATGGTACTGACGCTGGTTCTCTTTATTGCGGTATATGAAGGTATTATCTATTGCTATTCGAAGAAAATCGGCAAGCAGTCTGTCAAAAGCATTATGCTGGAATAATGGCTCTCTAAAAAGGCAGCCCGGAAAACGTCAATAGGTTCTTCTTCGCCCCCCGGTTGCGTAATCAAACCAGTTCTGTTATAATCATAGTATATCAATTTTCCGAAAGGGGACGGGCGTATGTTCCAGACGCTGGAGCCGGACAAGCGAATCCTCATTACCGGTGCCGCCGGTTTTATCGGGTTTCATCTCGCGGAGAAGCTGCTGAAGCAGGGCTTTTCGGTTGTTGGCTTTGACAATGTCAACGACTATTATGACGTGCGGCTGAAGGAGGCACGACTGGCCATCCTCGGCGGCTACGACCGCTTCACCTTTATCCGCGGCAATCTTGCGGATAAGGAGCTGGTGATGCACACCTTTGCGGAGGGCCGTTTCGACGTTGTCGTCAATCTCGCGGCACAGGCCGGCGTCCGCTATTCCATCACCAATCCCGACGCCTATATCGAATCCAACATCGTCGGCTTTTTCCATATTCTCGAGGCCTGCCGGGCACATCCCGTATCGCATCTGCTCTACGCCTCCTCCTCGTCGGTCTACGGCAATCAGGAGAAAACGCCGTTTTCCACCGAAGATGACGTGAGCCACCCGATCAGCCTATATGCCGCCACCAAGAAGTCGAACGAACTGATGGCCTATACCTACAGCCATCTCTACGGCATTCCCACGACCGGACTGCGGTTTTTTACAGTCTACGGTCCCTTCGGGCGGCCGGACATGGCCTATTTCGGCTTCACAAACAAGCTGATCCGAGGCGAGAC
>USLV01000030.1 GCA_900555705.1 uncultured Oscillospiraceae bacterium
CGGCGACGCGCCGGTCTATCATCACGAGGACGGCGACGGGGAAACGCACAGCGATGGCCGGGAATCCTTCGGGCGACAGGTCTACAAGCATCTGATGAACGGCGTCTCGCACATGCTGCCGTTTGTCATCGGCGGCGGCATCCTGATCGCCCTCGCCTTCCTGCTGGACGACTACAACATCAACCCGGGCAACTTCGGCTCCAACACCCCGGCCGCCGCCTTCTTCAAGGCAATCGGCGACACGGCCTTCCGCTTCATGATGCCGATTCTCGCGGGCTATATCGCGATGAGCATTGCGGATCGCCCGGGCCTCGCAGTTGGTTTCGTCGGCGGCGCGCTTGCCAACGCGGGTTCCACCTTTGCGAGTCCAGCCGGAGATGCAACGGCTGTCTCCGGCTTCATCGGCGCCCTGCTCGCCGGTTTTGTCGGCGGTCTGCTGGTGCTCGGGCTGCGCAAGGCGACCGCCCGTTTCCCGAAGAGCCTCGAGGGCATCAAGCCGGTGCTCCTCTATCCGCTGCTCGGTGTGCTCGGCATCGGCGTGTTCATGTGCGCGGTCAACCCGTTTGTCGGCATGCTCAACACCGCGCTGAGCAACGGTCTCAACTCGATGGGCAGCACGAGTAAAATCCTGCTCGGCTGTGTGCTTGGCGGCATGATGTCCATCGACATGGGCGGCCCGTTCAACAAAGCGGCCTATGTCTTCGGCACCGCCGCGATCGCGACCGGCGGCTATGACATCATGGCGGCGGTCATGGTGGGCGGCATGGTGCCCCCGCTGGCCATTGCCCTCTGTGCCACCTTCTTCCGCAATCGCTTTTCCTCCGATGACCGCAAGTCGGCCTATGTCAACTATATCATGGGGCTCTGCTTCATTTCAGAGGGCGCCATCCCCTTCGCGGCGGCGGACCCCTTCCGTGTGATCCCGGCCTGCATCGTGGGCTCGGCGGTCGCAGGCGGTCTCTCGATGGCCTTCGGCTGCACCCTGATGGCACCGCACGGCGGCGCTTTCGTCTTCCCCGTTGTCGGAAACGTCGGCTGGTACTGCGTCTCGCTTGCCGCCGGTTCGGTCGTCGGCGCCCTGCTGCTCGCCGCGCTCAAAAGACCGGTTGAAAAACGGATTTGATTGTCCAACATTGAATCAAAAGGAGAGACTTTTTATGGTATCCCAGAACATCACCCTCACCAACGCACAGGGCTTCCACATGCGCCCGGCCGGTGTTTTCGCCGGTGCCATGGGCAAATTCCAGTCGGACGTCACCCTCGCGGTCGGCGCCAACAAGGTCAACGGCAAAAGTCTCATGAATATCATCGCCGCCTGTATCAAAAGTGGCACCGAGGTCGAGGTCATCTGCGACGGACCGGATGAAAAAGAAGCGCTCGCCGCCGCTGTCGATCTGATCCAAAACGGACTCGGCGAATAAAGCCGAACCGGAACGAGAGGAAGGGACGCACTATGTTGACGGGTATCGGCGCATCGGCGGGTATTGGTATCGGCCGGGTTCTGCTTCTCCGGGAGGAAACGCTGACCTTTGAACCACGCACGGTTTCGGACCGCGAAGCGGAGCTCGCACGCTGGCGGGCGGCGTTGGAGGCGTTCTGCGACCAGACCGCCACACAGGCGGCGGCGCTCCGGGCACGCGTCGGCGAGCAGGACGCCGCCATTCTCGAGGGGCATATCCTGATGATCCGCGACCCCTACATGACAGGCGAGATCGAGCGGCGGATCACAGAGGATGCCGCCTGTGCGGAAGCCGCGCTCACCGAGGTCTGCGATCAGTTTGCCGCCATCTTTGCCGCGACCGATGACGAGCTGACCCGTCAGCGCACCGCGGATGTCGCGGATATCAAAACCGGCCTTCTGCGACAGCTGCTTGGCGTCACGGAGACGGATCTCAGCGCCATCCCATCCGACACGGTGGTCGTGACGCGGGAGCTGACTCCCTCCGTAACGGCCCGCCTCGACACCACACACGTTGCCGCCTTCGTTACCGAAACCGGCGGCAAAACAGCGCATGCCGCCATCCTGGCACGGTCGCTCGAGATCCCGGCGGTGCTGGGCGTCCCGGATGCGATCGAACGGCTGCGCGACGGCGATACCGTTATCGTGGACGGGGGGACGGGCACGGTGCTGGAGCAGCCGTCGCCGGAGCAGCTCGCCGACTATCAGGCACGTCGACAGACGATGCTGGAGGAACGTCGCGCGCTGCGGCAATACATTGGGCGACCGACCGAAACCGCCGATGGCCACCGGGTCGAGCTGGTCGCCAACATCGGCACGCCTGAAGAGGCCGCACGGGTAATCGAAGCGGATGGTGAAGGGATCGGACTTTTCCGGACGGAGTTCCTGTTCATGGATCGGACTGCCCTGCCGACCGAGGAGGAGCAGTTCGCCGCCTACCGGCAGGCGGCGCTCACACTGAAGGGGCAGCCGCTTATCATTCGGACGCTGGATATCGGCGGTGACAAGGCGCTCCCCTATCTCGGGATGCAGCCGGAGGAGAACCCTTTTCTCGGCCACCGCGCTGTCCGCTTCTGTCTCGACCGGCCGGATATCTTCCGTCCCCAGCTTCGCGCCCTTCTTCGTGCCGCTGTTTTTGGCGATATCCGCATGATGGTGCCACTCGTCACCTGTGTGGAGGAGCTGACCGCTGTGCGGGCGCTGCTCGCGGAGGAGGCGGACGCACTCGGCAAGTCGGGTATCCCCTGTAAGCCCGACCTTCCGGTCGGCGTCATGATCGAGACACCGGCGGCCGCAGCCATCGCCGATCTGCTGGCCGCCGAGGCGGATTTCTTCAGCATCGGCACCAATGATCTGATCCAATATGTCATGGCGGTCGACCGCGGCAACCCGCAGGTCGCGGGACTCTACTCTCCCTTCCAGCCGGCGGTGCTGCGCGCTATCCGCCATGTCGTCGAGTGCGGCCGCCGGGCGGGCATCCCGGTCGGCATGTGCGGCGAGGCAGCGGCGGATCCGTTGCTGATTCCGCTGCTGCTCGCCTTTGGGCTGACCGAGTTCAGCGTCAACCCCGCCTCACTGCTCGCCACCAGACGGGAGATCGCCCGCTGGACGCTTCCGGAAGCGCAGCAGCTCGCGGCGGACGCCATGCAGCAGACAACCGGGGAGGCGGTTCGCCGTCTGCTCGGGCAATCTTAAATACAGCAAAAAAACACCGCGCACTGCGTAACAGTGCACGGTGTTTTTCCATTCCCCCATGGGTGCTATATCCGTCCCGGTTATGTAGCCATTGCCAGAACCAGCTTATCCGTATCCTCCCCGGCGGCTTGCAGCACCAGCGCGCCGGTTTCCGACTCTGTCCCCTGATAGACGGTTTTGGTGACCATCAGCCGCCCGTCTTCCAAAGACAGGGCATAGTCAAAATGTGCACGATCCGCCAGCTCATACAACCGCTTTTCCGCATAGTCGTATACCTCTATACGACGGTCTACGATCCCGGAACCAAAGCTGGTTGTGGCGCACAGCTCCGGACGGCCGTCTCCGGTCAAATCTGCGAGAAACACACGCAAAATCGGCATACCGTAGAACAGCGTATCCTCCTGTTCACCCCGGACGGCAGTGACCTGCTCGGCCGTCCATCGAAAAATTGTCCCGGGATACTCAGGCAGTTTCAGCTCCACCGGTTGATCCCACGGCAGCTCTCCGTCGGACAGATACTCGGTCCATTCCCGGGCCATGATGGGCTCTGTCGAGGCTATGATGGACTCTGTCGAGGCTATGATGGACTCTGTCGGTTTCCGCGGCACGGAAGTCTCCGCCGGTTCCGCCGCCTCGCAGGCCGTCAGCCCCAGGAGGCACCCGGCAATCAGCGCCAAAACAGCAGCATATGCTTTCACACAACGTCCTCCTCTTCCGTATATTGGCACACCATGGGAAAGGGTTACCTGTATTGTCCTTTTATTCGAACAGGGCGGTCGCCTGCTCCTCTGTGAGTCCGAATACCGCGCGGACATTCGCGTCGTGCACCAGCTCCTGCTTCAGCTCCGCCTGGCGTCCCCGCGCAAAAACGCGCAGGTTCTCGACGTTCTGCTCCCAGTTGATCTTCGGGTTCCATTTCTGGAAATTGCGGGTCGCCTCCGCCTTCCAGATGCCGTGCAGCTCGTCGATCCGCGCGACAACGCGCGCGGTCGAGAAGGTGTTCTTCATATGGTATTCCCACCGCTTCAAAAACAGCGTCCGAAACTCGTCGTTTTTCAGCAGGTTGTGGATCAGTGTGGTGCTGAAGGCGTTGCCCGCGCCGGTTCCGGCCGGGTTGATGACATGCCAGATGCCGTTTTGACTGCCGTTTTGGAAACCGAGATCGGTATCAAAGAGAATCCAGCGCCATTTGCCGTCCCCCTCAGAGGAGCGGAAATAGCGGATATTGCCGGTGTCGTCATTGCCGCAGTAGATCTCCGAGATGATGTAATCCGCATAGTTCTGCACATCCATCCGTTCGCTCACATAGGCATAGGCCTCGACCTGTCGCAGATCGTGGCTCTCGACATATTGGATCAGCGATCGGTATTCCGCCGAGCTGCCCGCGTTGACATAGCCGTTGCCCTGCATCAGATCAATCGATTCCTCGCTGACGCCATAGCGGGTCGCAAGATACTGCTCGTTGATCTTCTCGCGGATATAGTGCATCCCCCAGTATTCGCCGTTGATATAGACGATTACCGGACGATAAGCCTGCACATCCAGCAGTTTTTCGTCGTCAACAAGACTGGTCGTCAGCACATCCTTCATGATGGTCCGCAGCCGATCCTGGCCGGAGGTCCGGAGGATCAACGAGTCGAAGGTCTCATAGTCTCTGGAATCAAATACCTTCGCCTCGAGAGAGGAGGCGCCGTAGCAGTCGCGGAACGCAAGCTTCAGCGACTTTTTTTCATAGGTGCGGGAATACTGGCCGTGGATGGCCACGCCGCAGCCCTCGCTGAACACCGTCTTCCCCTCGCTGAACAGCTCGATATGCGCGTCGCGCTCCCAGTCCTTCCAGTAATTGGCGCCGAGATAGGGAAACTCGCTGCTGGCATTGGGACCGGTGGCATAGATGCCGTGCGCCGCGCTGAACAGGTTGTCCGGGTCGCTGACAAGGCTGACCACGTCCACGGTGTGATGCTCGTTCAGGATATAGGAGGCGGTCAGAACCTCACTCGGCAGCGCACCGCTCTCAACCGCCATCGCGCGAATAACCCCGGTTTTGTTCAACGTAATCGGTCCGGTGTAGCGTTTGGAGGCGGTGGTTGGATCGCTGCCGTCGGTGGTGTAGTAGATGGTGCCGACGGCGTTCAGCGACACCTGTACCGATGCGACGTCGTCATAGACACCGGGCATCGTCGTTCCGGTGGCAGGCGCGGCGCTGACGCCGCGTACCCCGTTTCGGTTCGCGGCATTCGGCGTTGGTGAGGAGAAATAGAAGAAGCCGGGGCGTCCATTGATCCGTCCGCGGGAGACGTTGAGCGGGGTATCGGCAAGACCGACAGCATCCGCCAACCGTCCGTCCGGCGCATAGAGCAGCGCCGCGACGCTGTTGCCGTTGAGCTTGAAATTCGCCTGGATGGCGCCGCTGTTTTCCGCGACGGTACCGCCGGACGCATAGACCAGCAGATAACCGCCGGCGGGAATGGTGCGGGCGGGAAGCGGGAATTTTTTCGGCTCAGCCGGATCATCGCTCAGGGTGTAGCCCTCAAGCGAGATGGGCGCACCGGTCGGATTGTGCAGCTCGATCCAGTCATAGTACTTGCCGCCAAGCGCCGCCGACGTGGTATTGCGGGCAATCACTTCGCTGATGACCAGTCCGGCAGGACGGGTCTGATCCAGCGCGGCGAAATAGGCCTCGATCCCCTCCGCCGTATTGGGCTGTGCCGGAGAGGCTGAGCCGAGCGCGAAGCTGCCGTCATCCTGCCGGAGCAACGCCTGATCGTTCTTGACGACGCCGACCGTCAACTGATCGATCACCACGCCGTTCGGAGCGGCCAGGCAGACCACGTCGCCGCCTTTTTTACTGATACCAAAATCCGCGTGGCGGTCGTCTGTTCCGGTGTATTCCTTGCCGGCGGCAAAGACAACCACCGTCCCCCCGCTCGCCAGTGTGATATCCGGGAACCGGTAGCGCAGCGGCCGCGCAATATTGTTGGAAAGTCCGTAACCCGCAAGGGACAGCGGACTGTCGCCCACATTTTGCACTTCAATATAGTCGTAATAGACTCCGTCGGCATCCGGCCAGGTGGTGAGGTTGTCCGCCATCACCTCGCTGATGATCAGCCGTCCGGTCTCGGCAGTACGGCCTTCGTTCAGCGCCGCCAAGCCCTCCTCGGTGTTTGGGAAGCCGGGCGTCGGCGTATCCGACGCGACAAAACCGTCTGAGGAACGAACGGCGGACTGCCCCTTTTCCAGCAGCAGCGTCACCGTCTCGTCGATCCGACCGTTCTTCGGACTGCGCAGGCCGATCGTCTCGCCGCCGTCCGATTTGAGCTTGAAGCCCGCGTGCAGCGGCTTCGTGCCTTCTCCGTCCAGATAGACGACCAGATATCCGTCCGCCTCCAGCGTCATATCCGGCAGGGTATACGTATTGTTGCCCTCTGTCAGCCGATGACCGCCGAGCGAAACGGCACTGCTGCCGGTATTGTGCAGTTCAACCCAGTCCGCCAGAGCACCTTCCTCATCCGGGAACGCATCGTTGCTGGTCATGTACTCGCTGATTTCGAGCGGAGAGGCCGCCGCCTCCACACCGCCAAGCAGCCGGGAAATCCCCCAGATGAGCAGCCCGATTACAACCACTGCTGCCGCGATCAGAAAAACCAGTGTGAGAATCCGCTTTCTGCGGCGGGACAGTCCTCCCGTTTTCTTCTTATGCTGAACAGCGTGATTGGCCATGGCCAGGCGCTCCTTTCTGCCACTATTCTCTGCGGGAGGCTCTCCCATTTTCTCAAGTATAGCATACCGGCAGAGGATTGTCCCCTGTTTTTGCGAATGTTCACGATATTTTTTCAACGAGGACAGCTGATCGACAGGCTTCGGAAAAAGATTTGCGGCTTTTTTCGTTTGTTCATAACAAGTTCATAAAGTTTTCGTAGAATAGTAACAATTATGAAAAGCGTGTCCTATGAATGAGACAGGTTGCCGGAACACATGCTAGCAAAAGAACAAAAGGCGGAGGCGTCCAGCAGATGAAATTAATCGGATATTATAATTACACCGTATTGCCGACTTATGCCGGACTCGCAGCGGCTGTGTTTGGAATATTTGCCGCGCTGACGGGTCATGTGGCAACAGCGGTGCTCTGTCTGATGCTTTCGGGGCTGGTCGATATGTTCGATGGCAAAATTGCTCATACCCGGCGCCGGAGTGAACAGGAGCGGCTGTTCGGCATCCAGATTGATTCGCTTTGCGATCTCGTCAGCTTCGGCGTGCTGCCCGCTGTCATCGGCTATGCCGTCGGGTTGCGGGAGCTCTGGTATATCGCCGTCATGGTACTGTATGTACTGACGGCACTGATCCGGCTGGCTTATTTCAACGTCGACGAGATGGATCGTCAGGCGCAGACGACCGAGCGGCGACAGTATTATCAGGGACTGCCGGTGACGACGGTAGCGCTCTTCTTCCCCGTACTCTACAGCCTGCGCGACCTTATCGGCAGTGCATTCCCTGTTGTCTACGCCGTTTCGCTTGTTCTGATCGCTGCCGCTTTTGTCTCTCCCTTCCGGCTGAAAAAACCGGGACTTGGCGGGATGCTGGTCATGCTCGCGGTTGGTATTGTCGAGCTTGTCCTGCTGGTGATTTCGGTCTGTGCGGACTCATTTTCCCGGTTCAACAGCGCCATTCTCCATTTTTTTGGAAAAGGGCTTGACATTTCCGAAAAAAGCGGGTATACTATTATCACTGTTTGAGATATCAGACAGTTAATATCGCGAGGTGGAGCAGGGGTAGCTCGTCGGGCTCATAACCCGAAGGTCGGTGGTTCAAATCCATCCCTCGCAACCAATTGAACCCCGGTAACGCCGTCAGGTGTTACCGGGGTTTTCATTATTGAGAATGGGAACGGCGATACAGCGAGCAGGGGTACTGCAAGTAGACAAGCAAGAGCAAAGCTCTTGCAAGACAACTCGAAGATCGGTGGTTCAAATCTATCCCTCGCAACCATATTGTGTATTCTCACCGTTCGGACAGGACTTGAACGGAATTATAGTGCGTTATATAATAAGACTACAATGAAATGCAATAAAGATATTTGGCTTGATGAATACTGCCAAAGCGAGGAATGTGTGATGGATTTTTCATTTAAAGATTTTGTCCACGGTAATTTTGATTATGATATGAAAACGAAACGGCATACCGGTTTGTGGTTACGGGAAGAAAATATGGATATTGGCGGGGGGAAGATATCTTTTGAAGATATTGATGAACTATCAAATTATCCGGAAACTACCGTGGTTACCGTTTCAGGACTAAGACAGGATACTTTTGAATATTTCATTGAAAAATACGGAAAACAGTTGAAGGCGATCCGTTTCTTTAAGAACAAATTCATTGAAGATCTATCCCCTCTTTCATCATTACCGAACTTGGAGTATTTGTATTTTTTTGCCAATCAGTGCGTTACGTCGCTTTGGAACATGAGCCGGAATATATCCCTGACTGCGCTTTGCATTGAGGACTTTTCTCGCTTGCATTCCATTGGAAATATCCAGACCGCGCCGAATCTTAAGGAATTCTGTATCGGAAACGCAATATGGAATAAAATGTGCATGGACAGTTTTCTTCCGCTTGCCGACACCAAAATCGAGCATCTTTCCTTTACGGGTAAAAAAATTGCGGATAACAATTATTCTTTTCTTGAATCTATGCCGGAACTGAGATCGTTTGATTTCCCACTGAATTTCTTAACCACTGAACAGGTTGCGTGGATCGTATCAAATTATCCGCATTTAAAAGGATACGCGCTTTGTGCAAAGGTGGATTTTGAATTGTATAAATCCAATTCCGATCCGCAGTTGGTTCCCGGTGCGATCATAGTCGGAAAACGCAAGCCAAGTCTTAAGGTCGAGGGAAATGAACAACGGATCCAAAAATATATTGATCATTTTGAGGTGCTGAAAGCACAGTATAAAGGACTAAAATATTACGAAGCATTTCCCTGCGATTCGTGATATCTTTTTTGGTCGCACAAACCAATTGAACCCCGGTAACGCCGTCAGGTGTTAC
>USLV01000031.1 GCA_900555705.1 uncultured Oscillospiraceae bacterium
CCCTGTGCAATTCCGGTCAGCAGTGCCAATACCACCAGTGAGAGGTTGGCGATTACACCGTAGGCAGCGACGCCGACGTTGCCGAGCAGGCCCAGGATGAGACTGTTAAACACCAGCATGACGATCGCCGAGGAGAGTTCGGTCACCAGAGATGGGAATCCGAGGGAAAGGAGAGGGGGCAGCAGCCGACATAACCCGTGTGTGCGGATCGGCCGGACGGCGTCCGGCCTTCCGCGCCAATGTGTCGAAAGCAGCAGCAGGCTGACGACCGGTGCGAGCCCGGTTGCGAGCACCGCGCCGCCGATGCCCATCTTCAGCGGGAAGAGGAACAGATAGTCCAGCAGGATGTTCGCTATGCTGCCGGTCACCATCGCCAGCATGGATAATCGGGGATTGCCGTCGTTACGGACGAAGCACAGCAGAATATCGTTCAGCAGAAAGGCCGGGGAAAACAACAAAATCACACGCAGATAGGTTTCGGTCATCGCAAAGACCGCCTGATCGGCGCCGAGCAGACGGGTGATGGCGGATGAAAACAGCAGACCGGTCAACGCGAAAAGAACGGCCAGCATTCCGCCGGCGCAGAGGGTAGCGGTAAAAACCGCGTTGGCGGACTGGACTTCACCGCGGCTGCGCAGAACAGCATAACGGATTGCGCCGCCCATCCCGAGCATCAGTCCGCAGCCATGCAGGATGCTGTAGATCGGAATGGCCAGATTGAGAGCGGTTAATCCATCAGCCCCCAAGCGCCGCGAGACAAAAAAGGTGTCCGCCAGAATATAGCAGGACAGTCCCAGCATACTCAGCATGCTCATGACCGAATAGCGAAAAAAATGCCGCCTGTTTGATGTATGATCCATAATCGCAAGCCTCCTTCCGAACAGCGGGACAAAAAAACGCCGGCGCGCCCCATCTTCTATGGCCTGACGATGGGGAGTCCGACGTTGCTGTTCCTGCCCGGCGGTAGGAATGCTGTCCTGCTGTTCGATTGTGTTACCGCCGTATCATAACACAGGGGAAGTGGATTGTCAATGCTTGCGATTGCGGAAAAAATGGGCTATACTAAGCATATCCTGTAGTATGAAAGGGGAAGAAAGATGCTGGAATACCGGTTTGACACACAGCTGTTGATTGAAGGGGAGAACCTGTCGGAGGACGATATCCACGACTACATCACCGCACACATTGCGGGCGACTGCCTGATGGCGGTCGGAGACGAGGAACTGATCAAAATCCATTTTCATACCAATACCCCCTGGAAGGTACTGGAATATTGTGCCTCTCTCGGCGATATCCACGACGTGGTGGTCGAGAATATGGAACGCCAGCAGAACGGCCTGCACGGCTGAGCGGCGGCGAACCTGCTGTTGATACGTCGTCTATTGAAAGAAAGCCCCCATACCATGTGAACCGCCCCAATATGTACGGACAGTACAAAAAAGCCCGTTGGTAGGAAATATAGAGTTTTAAGCAGAGTGGCGCAGCGTCAGCGGCGCCACTCCCGTTTTTAGCTGGATGCGCTCGTGGTTGTAGAAATAGATGAAGTCATCGATTTTTTCATACAAATGCCCCCTGTGTAGTCTATTTTCCTACACAGGGGGCGTTTTGTCTATTGTCTGTTTTTACTGGGGCGGTTCATCGTGGCGGAGGGCTTTTTAAAAGACTATAAGAATGCTAAATGATTCCTTACAGAGAAAAGCGATTGATTCTTCTCTCTATCTGACGGCGAGTGGCTGGGCCATCTCTATTCCGCCGACGAGCACCAACCGGATCGTTCTTGTCTATTTAATAGAGCGAAAATTAACAATTATATTAAAAATTATTTACATATTACCATATTTCGGCAAAAAATGCGAAAATTATCCCTTATAATTTCTTTAGCACCGGTGCAAAGGATTCCCAAAATTTAAAAAAGCAAGGAGTGTTCGTATGTCCAGACTGGAAAGATTTGTTCGCAGTTCTCTGATCGCACTTATGTGTGTAGCATTGCTCTTGCCAAGTATTGGTGGCCTGTTACCGGTCGCGGCGGACGCGCCGGCAACGATCACGTTTGACAATCCCGTTACCTCCAGCGGCGGCATTACGCTTTTGCCCAACCAGGGAGACTGCCAAACCACCCTGTCCACCATGAGCGGGCAAGGCGTACTGGTGCTGGAGCAGTACGGGTATTTTTCCGTTACCAACACCGAGATTTTGAATGCTTCTGCCCTGACGATGACGATCACCTTCTATGATAACGATACCACTCCCATCAATCTGCAATACGGCAGCACCAGTGGGGCGTATCAGAATCGTAATATCGACCGCTTCAACAGCGGCGAATTTGTCACCACCACCGTGCCGCTCACCGATGCGGATTTTGGCAACCGAACCCAAAACTACGGCGGCAAATTCCGCCTCAGCGGCGGCGTGTTGCGTAGCATTTCCATTACCACTGGTGTGACCGACGACACCAAACAGGCTCCGCCCACCTTCGCGGCACAGACCGACCTGAACAACATGCTGAACAAGGGCATTGCCGGATATCAGGCCTGGTTCCGCGCCGGCACCAACGATTCCAAATGGGTGCATTGGGGCGGTAACGGTTCTTCCAATCCGCAGGCCGGTGCGCTGTCCTTTGAAATCTATCCTCATGTGGACGATTATCTTGATAACGGCGCCACCTTGTATCAAAGCGGGCTGGGCGATTTGGGTAACGGCGACAAGGCAATGCTGTTCAACTCCACCGACCCGGCAATCATCGACACCCATTTCAATTGGATGCAGCAGTACGATCTCGACGGCGTAGCGGTACAACGGTTTTATGGCGCTACCTCGGCAGCCAAAACCACCGCCCGCAATACGCTGCAGACGATTCAGGAAAAAGCCGAAAAATACAACCGCATTTTCTATGTGATGTACGACTTTTCCGGCTGCGGCACTCGGGATGCGGCCTCATTTATCCGGGATATTCAGCTGGATTTCATCTACAACGTGGAGGACAAGGGCGTGGCCTCCTCTGCCAATTATGCCCATGCAGACAACAAACCGGTGGTATGCATGTGGGGCATCTCCGGCGATCCCAACAGCAACTATGTTTACGGGTCCACCGCTACCACACTGATCCAGTGGTTCCAGTCCCGCGGGTATTATGTGATCGTGGGTACGCCGGATAACGGCTATACCGACCGCACCGGCACCAATCTCACCCCCTTCACCACTGCGGATATGATCTCTCCATGGACAGTGGGCCGTTACAGTCAGAACGGCGCCGCCAACTGGCTGAACTATCAGGTGACAAAGGATCTGGCGTTCTGTAATCAGCATGGGCTGGACTATCAGCCGGTGGTGTTTGCCGGTTTTGGCTGGACCAATATGGGCAACAACGGCAACATTAACGCCTTTCCCCACAACGCAGGCCAGTTCCTGTGGACACAGGCCCACCTGTTGAAGTCCATGGGAGTCAGCAACGTCTATTTCGCCATGTTTGACGAATACGATGAGGGTACCGCCATCATGAAAGGTGCGACGGATTATTTCGAGATCCCCACCGATCAGTATTTCCTCACCTATGCCGCCGATGGCTGGTGGCTGTCCAATGACTTCTATCTGCGGGCGGCCGGTGCGGCAATCGACATGATGCAGGGCAACACCCCGCTGCGAAGCACCATCGACATTCCTCACTCCCAGGGCCCGGTCTACTGGCGCAACAGCTTTGAAACCCGCTCTACCACCTATTATCTGGATGGTGTACAGCATACCGGTGTGGGACAGCTGGATGTTTGTCTCAACAACCCGGCGCTGCTTGGCACCTCCGCTGTGACCCTCGCTACCAACGCCATTGTCGGCAACCGTGCCAGGAGTGGCCAGTCCGCCTTTAGGCTGAGTGGCACCGCCTCGGCCACAGGCACGGCGTATTACAAGATCGCCGACACAGTGATCAACACTACTGCGCCGCTACAGCTCACCTACTGGCTGTATGCCGCCAATGCAAATGGCCGCGAGGTGTTTGTGGACTTGCTGTTCGCGGATGGCAGTAAACTCAGCGATGTAAACAGCAGCGTTGCCGCGACTCACGGCGCGGTGGGCGATTGGACAGAAGTAACCGTCAATCTGGGGAACGTCGCCTCCGGCAAGACCATCAGCGGCGTGATCGTAGGCTACGCCGGCGGCAGCGGCAGTTTCGACGCCTATGTGGACGATATCTGCATTCAAAACGCTGTCTCCGGGGAATACCCCACCACCATCACCATGACGGAAGTGACAGCGGACACTGCCTTTGTGGATTATTCCACCGGCCAGTACAGCAACATCTCCACTTTTGTCTTTGGCGATAACGCGTCCAGCGGCTCCTATGTGTCTCTAAACGGCGTTGCCATGGCCAAGTTCAGCAATTATCTCTATCTTAACGTAAACGAAAGCTACATCGGTGCCAACGACAACGATGTGCTGGTGCGGATCACCTATTGGGATACCACTGCCGGTACCCCCATCAAGCTGCAATACAACAGCAACGATCCGGATGCGTATCCCTCGCAGAATTATACCGATTTTCTGGTGACGGGTACGGGGAGCAATGTACTGCGCACCGTGGACATTCCGCTCACCAACGCCTCCTTCCGCAATGCACAAAATGGCGGCTGTGACCTGCGAATCAGTTGTAACAACGGCGATTATCTCTATGTAACGCGGGTGGAGATCGTCAACACCGGAGCGGATGCTTTCATCACCTTTGATGCCACATCCAATACCGGCTACGGATTGACGCTGGTGGAAAACGGTGTGGGCGACTGCGGCTATACCGCTACCACCTACAACGGCACTCCTGTGCGGCGCATCGACGATTACCTGTACGTCACTCTTACCGACACAGCCGTGCGCTCTGCCGCCCGGGTGGAGGTGAAGGTGGAGTATTATGATCTGGGCTCCAAACGTTTGAATCTGCAATATAACGCTACCACGGCACGGTATAAAAATGTATTTGTGGATACCGGCAACACCGGCGAGTTGCTCTCCCACACCTTTGTGCTGAATGACGCTGCCTTTACCGGTTCACAAAACTACGGTGCAGACTTCCGCTTGTCCGGCGCGGGGTTGTATATCCGCAGCATCAAGGTGCGTATACTGGACAGCGCCTCGGTACTGTTCGGTGACACCAATGTGGAAAACGGCCTCACGGTTGTGGCCAGCGGCACCGGTGACTGCGCCTACTCTTCTGTGACGGTGGATGGCATCGCCCTCTGCCAGATCGACCAGTATCTCTATTGCACCGTTCAAAATGCGGCCGTGAAGAACGCGGCGGCTGTGACGCTCACTGTGACCTACTATGACAACAGCAACGGCAACGTAACGCTGCAATACAGTGCCGATTCGGCCACCTATAAGAATGTCAGTGTGGCCAAAGGCAACACCGGTGAACTGAACACCGCTGTGTTCACTCTTACTGATGCGAACTTCCAAGGTAGGCAAAACTACGGAGCCGATTTCCGTCTCACCGGCGGCACATATGTGAAAAGCATCATTATCACCCCCAATGCGTAAACCGCAAGACACAGGATAACCGACTCCCAAAGACCGAGCAGGCAGGATGAAAATCCTGCCTGCTCGGTCTTTGGCAATTGTTTTTATAAGAGTTCAAAAAATCATCTACAGAATCATATGTGAAAATGCCAATCCGAAGACCACGAAAAGCCCTGATAAAACCGGATACATTGTTTTGTATCCGTCTATTTGGATTTGCGCTGTAAAAAAGATTCCCACTACAAACGCGGGCAGCAAAATCATCAAAAGAAAAGCCTGCGGTGCGCGACCGCGACCTGCTTGCCGCAGGTATGGCATATCTGGAGGGATTCTGAACCCGGGGGTTCGACTGTCCTACAGCACATATGCGAAAAGAACTCCTCAGCCTGACGGCTAAGAAGTTCTTTTTGGCGTGCCTGGAGGGATTCGAACCCCCGACCTTTTGGTTCGTAGCCAAACACTCTATCCGGCTGAGCTACAGGCACATGTCAACTGCTCATCTGAACAGCATAATAGATTATAGGCGGTTTACGCCTGATTGTCAAGTCCCAAACGGCATTTTTTTCATTTTTTCTGATTCCTGACAAACGATTCCTCCAAAAGCTGACGGTCGGATGCGGACTTTCTCCGTATTTCTCAATTCTTGTTGCCGGGAAAATATGCCTTGCGGCAGCGGCTTTGCCTGCCGCGACAGGCTTTTGGAAAGCATATCGTTATCCTCGGTGGGTGTTAGCCATGTAAGGAGAAGAACGCAGTTGGGCGTCTGTTCCCCTCCGAAAAACTATATTTCCTCTTGTTCGCCGAGGGTATGCTAGTCCGGGAGAATGGGATTTTGTTCGTTGTGGCATGCCCGCTCAAAAAAGGCGCCCAGCCGGGAGAGGGCATCCAGCAACAGATGCAGTTCCTTTTCATCCAGCATTTGCCCCGCATCGTCTGCCATCCGCTCGTGATAGCGGGAATGAAACGCGTTGGCGGCCTTTCCTTTTTCCGTCAGGAATACCAGAATCACCCGCCGATCCTGTGGTGCGGATTCGCGGCGAAGATAGCCCTTTCGCACGAGTGTGCCGACTGCGACGGTAGTGGTGCTGACGCTGACCGACAGTGCCTCCGCCAGCAGCGACATCGTATTTTTGCCCTCCGCAGCCAGCCGCTCCGCAGCCGCCAGGACATGAATTTCCCGAACCGAGAGATCGGAAAAACCGCTGTTCGCAATCGCCTGCTCCTCATAGGAGAGCAGGACGTTGAACACACGAACAAAAAAATCATTGAGCTGTTGACGCTGTGGATCGGTCATATCGTTCCCCCCGCAGATGATATCCGTATTTCTCATTTTATCCGAGCGAAACCGAACTTGTCAAGCCGGAATACCGCTTTCGGAGATGTTTCGACTGATGTTCGCAAATTTTTTCGAAAATTTGCAGAATTTGTTTAACAAAATCAACGGCTGACGTGTCTATTATATAAACGCCATTTCAGGAAGGGGAGACGACCATGCTGCAGCCGATTGATTATGTGTGTATCGCCGTGCTCCTGTCGGTTCACCTGTTTCTGCTGGCCGGTGCGCTCCGGATGTTTTGCCGTCGGGTACGAAATGCCTGCACCACAGAGGCTGTAGTGCAGGAAAAGCGTTGCCGTTTCCAGGCCGGATTTCCGGAATATACCGTCGTGTTTGCAGTCGGCAACCGGCAGCTGATACTGCGAACCTCTGCGGAGGAGTTCGCGCAGCTGCGGGTCATGCAACAGGTCGCACTGGTTTACTATGCGGATAGCCTGATCGAATTTTCTTAAGAATCTCATCCGGCGGCACGGGTTTTGTTCCTCCCTGTGCCGCTTTTGTTTTTACGCAAAACCGGGTGTCTGACCGAATCATATGTCTCCCAGAACAGATGGGCCGAAGCCATGCGGCAGCAGCTCGTCTGCGAGCGTCAATCGGATAAACGTCCCGTCCGCACGGGCGGCCAGCACCACGAGTGCGGGAGCGAACTCATAGAGCATCTGGCGGCAGGCGCCGCACGGCCAGCAGTAATCCGCGGTTTGTCCGGCGATCGCCAGACGGCGGAATGTGCGTGCGCCCTCTGAGATTGCTTTTACAAGGGCGGTGCGTTCCGCACAGATGCTGGAGCCGTAGGCCGCGTTTTCCACATTGCAGCCGGTGAACACCCGCCCGTCGGTGCTTTCCAGCGCTGCGCCAACCGGGAATCGGGAATACGGCGCATAGGAACGTGCCCACATGCTCCGAGCCAGCTCCACCAGTTCACGATCTGTCATGATTCTCTCCTCCTTTTGTAGAAGCTATGGTAGAAAGGCAGCGGATTCTGAACGAATCCGCTGCCTTTGTGTTATCCGATGGTGCGATAGAATTGATCCAGACGCACGGTGCGATCCGCGAGGAAGGTCTTGAGCCATTTGATCTGTGCCTCGAAGGTCTGCGCGGCAACCACCTCATTCGAATTGGCGCCGACGTCCATTTCGAGAATCGGCCAGATACGGAAATTCAGCTCCTGCGACCGGTAGATCATATCCGCCCAGTCCTCGATCAGAAGATCCAGATCCTCGATTCCAGCCTTAAAGGAGGCCCATTCTTCCCGCAGAATATCGCGGGCCTGCTTTGTCTGGAACAGCGGACGGAACCAGCCGGCCCCACTGCTGTAGAGCGAATCCGGGCTTCCCTCGGCATTCCAGTAGTCGCAGTTGCCGGAGGAACGGTCAAAGTCCCAGACGGGCCCGAGCTTCAGCTTACCCCCGACATCGAGGGTCATATAGACGCTCGAGTGCATGGAGGAGTCGGTATTGTTCATGAACTCCTCGATCAGATACCATTTCACAAAGGAGCGGACATCGATCCGTTCCTCGATTGCGCGGTAGTTACCACTCAGCAGACTGTTGGCCGCACTGGTCACCACATCGCAGATATACCGCACCATCTCCGGTGTCAGATTCTTCGTGGACGGTTTTTTGATCGTCACCCATTTGCCTCCAATGGGAATCTGGAAGAAGGTCTCGTCGGTTTCGGGGTTATAGTAGGCGGGGCCAATGCGGCTCCAGCCGTATTCGCGCCAGCGGTTGGGATCGAGCGAGACAACGTGGTCGGTGCCGGCATCCTTTTCCATCACATGGGAATCAAATTCCAGCAGATAGCCGACCTGATCGGCGGCGGGTACCGCGCCTCCGTTGGCTTCGAGTGCGTCCTTGTAGTCCGTGATATCCACGCGGTCGCCTTCGATTTCGATCTTTTCCATCAACAGGTAGTTGCCGTAATACTGTCCGTTCAGCCACAGATCAACCGGCCGTGCCTTCATCGTATACTCGGCGCCGGCCACCATCTCTGACAAATAGGCTGCAAGGTAGTTGCGCAGCAACGATTTGTCCTCGTAGTTCGAGATCAATGTCCAGTTTTTGGATTTGGACATACCGAGGAAGCGCGCTTTCTCGTCCAGCTTGACCGTGAAGCTACGCTTCGGCTGCAGCCAGCTCGAGTTGCCGCGTCCCTTGGCACCGCCGGTGACAAGCTGGGCCTCCTGCGGCGCATAGTCGCAGAGAGTGGCGTCTCCACCGCCGACATAGAAACTGACCGGAGCATAGTCCTCCTTTGAGAGGATTTCATCCAGCTCCGTGGTGGTGAGCGCAACGGAGGGGAGGCCGGTGCCTGTCTCTTATACACATCTGACGCTGCCG
>USLV01000032.1 GCA_900555705.1 uncultured Oscillospiraceae bacterium
TGGGACTTGACCACCGGCATGTTCGCTACCACCCACGGCGGCAAGCTGGCCAGCGCCTTCGGCAGCTACGGCTGGAGCGGCGAGGGCGTGCCGCATATGCTCGAGCGGCTGCGTCAGCTGCGCCTGCGGGTGCTGGAGGGCTTCCGTGTGCGGTTCAAGCCGGACGAGCAGGCACTCGAGGATGCCTTTGCGTTCGGCCGCCGCTTTGCCGATGCGCTGCGGGGCCGGGAAGAGCAAACGGCTGCCCCCAAGCGGATGGTGAAATGCCTCGTCTGTGGCGCAGTATTTGAGGAGGGGACGGAGACCTGCCCGGTCTGCGGTGTCGGACCGGAGAATTTCGTCCCGGCTGAGGCGGCGGAGTCAGCCTTCCGAAAGGATACCGACGATGTCTTTGTGATTCTGGGAGCGGGCGCTGCGGGCGTCAGTGCCGCGGAGGCGATCCGTCGGCGCAACGCCACTGCCGGGATCGTGCTGATCGGGGATGAAGGTGTTCTGCCGTATAACCGGCCGATGCTGACGAAAAACCTGCTCGCCGGGCTGACGGCAGAGCAGCTTGCTATCCACGATGCGGCCTGGTATGAAGAAAATCGTATTTTCCGGGTGGAGGGCCGTGTGGCAGCGCTCCGGCCGGCGGAGCGCACAGTCGAGCTGGAGGACGGCAGCCGGTTTACCTATACGGACTGCATCTACGCGCTCGGCGCATCCAGCTTTGTCCCGCCGATCGAGGGCGCGGATCGGGACGGTGTGATCGCCGTCCGTACTCTACAGGATGTGGAGCGGGTGGCGGCGCGGGCGCCGCAGACGAGGGACGCGGTCGTGATCGGCGGCGGTGTGCTGGGACTGGAGGCGGCCTGGGAGCTGAGGAAGGCGGGATGTGCCGTGACTGTACTGGAAGTAGCCGACCGCATTATGGGACGCCAGCTGGATGCAGCCGCCGCCGATATGCTGCGGGAAATCGCAGAGGGACAGGGTGTCTGTATCCGCACCGGCGTACAGATTCGGTCGATCGAGGGCGGCGAGCGTGTGAGCGGCGTACAGCTTGCGGACGGCAGCGTGCTGCCGTCACAGCTGGTGCTGATCTCCTGCGGCGTCCGTGCCAACACGGCGGTCGCCGCCGAAGCCGGACTGGAGCTCGGCCGCGCGGTACGGGTGAACGCCCGGATGGAGACCTCCTGTTCGCATGTCTATGCCTGCGGTGACTGTGCCGAGTTCGAGGGCATCAACTATGCGCTCTGGTCGGAGGCGACGGAGATGGGTGAGGTCGCGGGCGCGAACGCGGCGGGGGAAGAGTGTCGGTATCAGACGCCGGTGCTGCCGGTCACCTTCCACGGCCTGAACACGTCGCTCTATGCGATTGGCGATGCGGGCAGCCTGGCGGATAAGGCATATCGGACAGTGGAGGTTCGGGATACGGAGAAGAACACGCTGGAAAAGTGGTTTTTCCGGGATGAACGGCTGTGTGGCGGCATTCTGCTTGGCGATACCTCGAAGATGGCGAAGATGACCGAAGCGGTGCTCGATGGCCGCAGATATCAGGAGCTGTTCTGATGAACAAAAAAGGTGTACGGTTTCTGAGAAACCGTACACCTTTTTTCAGACACTCGCTTAGTTCTCGACGTCGTCTGCCTGGAAGACATAGTCTTTGCCGGGCAGGATCGCATTGAGCAGGATGCCCAGAATCGCGGCGATGGCGAGGCCGGACAGCGTGATAGTCGCGGAACCGATCGTGAAGCTGATGCCGCCCACACCGTTGAAACCGAGGGCGCTGACCAGAATCACCGCCGCGACGATCAGGTTGCGGCTCTTCGTGAAGTCCACCTGGTTTTCTACCACATTGCGCACGCCGATGGCGGAGATCATGCCGTAGAGCACGAAGGAGATGCCGCCGATAATCGGGCTCGGAATGGTGCTGATGGCGGCGCTGATCTTCGGGAAGAAGGAGAGCAGGATTGCGAACACCGCCGCGATCTGCATCACGCGGGGATCATAGACTCTGGTCAGCGCGAGCACACCGGTGTTCTCGCCGTAAGTGGTGTTGGCGGGACCGCCGAACATAGCCGAGAAGCTGGTGGCGAGTCCGTCGCCGAGCAGCGTGCGGTGCAGGCCGGGCTTGGCAATGTAGTTCTTACCCGCCGTCGCGCTGATGGCCGAGATATCGCCGATGTGCTCCATCATGGTGGCCAGCGCGATCGGTGCAATGGTGATGATCGCGCTGACGGATTTGGAGATGTCCTTAAAGGCGCCAAACATGAACTGGTTGCTGTGCAGCGGCAGTCCGATGATATCCGCGTTTGCCACGGCGGCGAAGTCAACCATGCCGAGGCAAACCGCCACGATATAGGAGCCGACCACACCGATGATAATCGGAATAATCTTGATCATGCCGCGGCCCCAGATGTTGCAGACAACGATCAGCAGAAAGGCGGTGAGCGCCACAATCCAGTTGTAGGCGACCGGGATCTGCTCGTTGATCGGGGTTGTGACATTGTTGACGGCAGTCGGGGCGAGAATCAGGCCGATGGAGATGATGATCGGGCCGGTCACGACCGGCGGAAAGAAGCGCATGACCTTCTGCACACCGAAGACCCGGATCAGCGCCGCGACAACGAGATAGATCAGGCCGGCGACAAAGACACCGAGGCAGGCAAAAGGGATCATCTCGATGTTGGACGAGCCGTCCGCCAGTCGGGGAGCCACCGCAGCATAGCCGCCGAGAAAGGCGAAGGAGGAGCCGAGAAAAGCGGGGACCTTACCGCCGGTGATGAGATGGAACAGCAAGGTTCCGAGTCCGGCCATCAGCAGGGTGGTGGCCACATCCAGACCGGTGATAATCGGAACGAGAATCGTCGCGCCGAACATGGCGAACATGTGCTGGAGACCGAGAATCAGCGTTTTCGGCAGGCCGAGTGACCGAACATCATAGATTCCCTCGTCGCTTGTGTTGGGTTTGGTTGACATGGAAATGCCTCCTCAAAACGGATTTTTCGACACATTGCGAAATGTATTTTATCATAATCAGTCGGGCTTGTCCATCAATAATTGAGAGAAGACATTAAAAAACGAAAGGCGCTGACATACAGCGCCTCCCGTGGTTTTGTTATTCCGTTTCGGAACGGTTCACAATCGCAATGCCGAGCTCGGCAAGCTGCTGCGCGTCCACACCGGCAGGACAGGAGGTCATCGGCTCGGTCATGTTCTGAACCTTCGGGAACGCGACGACATCCCGCAGGGTCGGCGCTCCGAGCATCTGCATGACCAGTCGGTCGAGACCGATGCCCATACCGCCGTGCGGCGGCGCGCCGTAGCGGAACGCATCCAGCAGGAACCCGAACTTCTGATGCGCCTCCTCGTCCGACAGCCCGAGCGCACGGAACATATGCGCCTGCAGCTCCGGGTCGGTGATGCGGATGGAGCCGCTGGCAAGCTCGATGCCGTTGAGCACAAGGTCATAGGCCTTGGCGAACACACGGTCCGGCTCGCTGTCGAGATAGGGGATGCAGTCGTCCATCGGCGACGTGAAGGGGTGATGCATCGCATCGTACTGCTCGGTCTCGTCATTCCACTCGAAGAAGGGGAACTCTGTGATCCAGAGCAGGTTGTAGCCCCGGCGCTCGATGTTCAGCTTGTTCGCGAGCTCCAGGCGAAGCGCCCCGAGGGTGCCGAGCACGATCTTCTTCCGGTCGGCGACGATCAGTACGACGTCGCCCGGCTCGGCCCCCGCCGCTGTCAGCAGCGCCTGCATCTCCTCTTCCGTCAGGAACTTGCCGAAGGAGGAGGTGACGCCGTCCGGCGTCCAGCGAACCCAGGCGAGGCCCTTGGCGCCGATGCCGCGTGCCTGCTCGGTCAGCTTGTCAATCTCCTTGCGCGAGAGCGTCGCGACGGCATTTTTCGCCGTGATGCAGCGGATGGTGCCGCCGGAAGCGGCGGCAGAGGAGAACACGCCAAAGCCGCAGTCCTTCACCACGTCGGTCAGGTCGGTCAGCTCCATGCCGAAACGGGTGTCCGGTTTGTCGGAGCCGTAGCGATCCATCGCTTCGGTATAGGTCAGGCGGGGCAGCGGCGTGGGAATGGTTTCGCCGAGCACCTGCTCAAAAACGGTTGAGATGAAGCCCTCGCCGATGGCGAGTACGTCTTCAACATCTACAAACGACATCTCAAGGTCGATCTGGGTGAACTCCGGCTGACGGTCGGCGCGCAGATCCTCATCGCGGAAGCAGCGGGCGATCTGCATGTAACGATCGAATCCGGCCACCATCGAGAGCTGCTTATAGAGCTGCGGCGACTGGGGCAGTGCATAGAACTCGCCCGGATGGACGCGGGAGGGGACGAGGAAGTCCCGGGCGCCCTCAGGGGTGGAGCGGATGAGCATCGGGGTTTCGAGCTCGACAAAGCCCTGCGCGTCGAAATAGTCGCGGGTCACCTTGGCGATGCGATGGCGCAGTAACAGGTTGCGCTGCAAATCGGGACGCCGCAGATCGAGATAACGGTATTGCAGACGGGTCAGCTCGGCCGTGTTGCAGTCTTCGACAATTTCGAAGGGAGGCGTTTCCGCACGGTTGAGGATTCGCAGCTCCTCGACCGCGATTTCGATATCGCCGGTCGGCAGCTCGGGGTTCTTCGAGGAGCGGATGCGGACGGTGCCGCGCGCCGCCACCACAAATTCACTTCGGAGAGTGAAGGCTTTCTCAAACACCGCCCGGTCGGTTGACTCGTCGAAGGCGAGCTGGACAATGCCGGTGCGGTCGCGAAGATCCACGAAAATCAACTGACCGAGATCGCGCTGCCGCTGCACCCAGCCAAACAGCGTGACTGCCGCGCCTGCGTTGTCGGCGCGCAGTTCCCCGCAGTAATGCGTACGTTTGAGTCCCTTGATGGTTTCCGCCATATGTTTTTACTCCCTTTCCTCTTCACCCTCGCGAACCAGATCGCCGAACAGATCGGCCATACCGGCCAACTGCCTGTCGAGAGACTTATTATAAAGAATGGTATAAAGACCGTCGTCCAGTGGAATCTCCTCCGACTGACCGTTCGTCATGTCCTTGAGCTGGACACGGCCGGTGGCGAGCTCGTTGTCGCCGACTACGATGACGAATCGTGAGCCGAGCTTGTCGGCATATTTCATCTGTGCCTTGAGGCTACGGCCGGTCATATCGAGCTCGGTCGCGACGCCGCCCGCCCGGAGCTGGGTCGCGATAGCGAAACAGCGGCGGACCGCCGCCTCGCCCATCGGGGCGAGATAGAGCTCACAAGCCGGAGGCATCGGAAACGCCGCGCCGGTCGCCTCCATCACCATCAGCAGCCGTTCAAGTCCCATACCGAAACCGAGGGAAGGGAGATGCGGGCCGCCGAGCTCCTCGATCAGCCCGTCGTAGCGACCGCCGCCGGCGACCACTGCCTGCGCGCCGAGTGCATCGGAGACAAATTCGAACACCGTCCGGGTGTAATAGTCGAGGCCGCGCACAATACCGGTATCGATCTCATAGCCGATTTCCGCCGCATCGAGGCAGGCTTTGACCTCCTCGAAGTGGTTCCGGCAGTCATCGCAGAGATAGTCGAGCATGACCGGCGCCTCCGCTGCGATGGCGGAGCAGACCGGCGATTTGCAGTCAAGAATACGCATCGGGTTGCGTTCCAGCCGACCGAGACAGGTATCACAGAGCTCGTCTTTTCGACTGCTGAAATAGGCCTTCAGCGCTTCGTGGTAGCGTGCGCGGCAGGTTGGGCAGCCGATCGAGTTGATATGGAGTGAGACGCCGGTGACGCCGAGCGCGTCGAGCACCGCCTTGGCCAGCGAGATGACCTCGGCATCCGCCTGCGCGGCGGCAGCGCCAAAACATTCAATACCGAACTGATGGAACTCACGCAGCCGTCCCGCCTGTGGTTTTTCATAGCGGTAGCAGGAGGTGAGATAGGCGACCTTGATCGGCAGCGCGTCGTTGTGCAGACTGTGCTCGAGCAGCGCCCGGGCAGCGCCCGCCGTGCCTTCCGGACGCAGCGTGATCGAGCGGCCGCCTTTGTCCTCGAAGGTATACATCTCTTTCTGTACCACGTCGGTGGTTTCCCCGACTGAGCGGTGGAAGAGCTCGGTGTGTTCAAAAACGGGCGTGCGCATCTCGCGGTAGCCGTAGTCGCGTGCAATTGCCAGTGCGGTCTGCTCCATATGTTCCCATTTATAGCTGTCGGCAGGCAGCACATCCTGTGTACCGCGCGGTGCCTTGTTGGTTGCAGCCATCTCAGAATCCTCCTGTTCATAGAAAAAAGGCAGGGGCGGAACGGATCCGCCGACTGCCCAAAATCCTCTACCCGAAACGGACGGGCAAGCTTTGCTGCCGTTCAGCGATTGCCCGGCGTCAGACCGCGTGATCGCTGCGGACCAGGTTACGCCAATCGAGATCACCGCGCTCCAGACCATGGATCAGCACTTCGGCGGTGGCAATATTGGTGGCGATCGGAATGCTGCGCATATCGCAGAGCCGGAGCATATCCGCCTCGTTTGGCTCATGCGCCTTGACGGTCAGCGGATCGCGGAAAAACAGCAGCAGATCAATCTCATCGCAGGCGATGCGGGCTGAAATCTGCTGATCTCCGCCCTGTGAGCCGCTCATATACCGGGTAATTTCCAAGCCGGTTGCATCCGCCACCATCTTACCGGTGGTGCCAGTGGCACAGAGGTTGTGTCTGCTGAGAATTCCGCAGTAGGCAATGCAGAACTGTACCATGAGTTCTTTTTTGGCGTCGTGCGCGATCAGCGCAATGTTCATGCCGACATCTCCTTTTCTTTGTTATATCTGTGCCCTCTTCCAAGAGCAGATTTACAGTTTTTGCAGCGGTGCGAGCGGCACCTCTTCGCCTTCGAGCCGGCGGGCAAGGTTATCGAAGCAGAGCGTCGCCGCACATCGTTCCGGGATCGGTGTCCCGCAGGCTGTCGCAAGGGACATCGCCTCGTCCTCCGGCACAACACCGATCAGACGAATGCCGGACAGGTCGATCAGCTCGTCCACATTCGGAAGCTTTCCTTGCAGAATGGGTACTGGTCGCAGGCGGTTGATGACCAGCCGGGCAGGCATGTCCACTTTAGCGAGCCGCTCCCCGACAATACAGGCATCCCGGGCACAGACCATATCCGGCGTCGTCACCACAAGCGCACGCTCCGCGCCGGCGACTGCCGTCTCGAAGCCGGCTCCAAGACCGGCAGGGCAGTCGATGATCACGTGGTCATAGTGCTGGGCAAAGCCGCGGCAGAGCCGCCGCATATCCGCCGGAGAACAAATCTGCTCGAGGCTGACGGGGGCGGGAATAACCGAGACATTTTCACAGATCGGAGAGGGATAGACAGCACGGATTGGTTCGCAGTTCCCGCTGAAAATATCTGCCATGTCGTACACCGTTTCCGTGCCGATGCCGAGCATGACATCCAGGCTCCGAAGTCCGGCATCGCCGTCCACCAGCAGCACGCGATTACCGCGGCGAGCCAGTGCGCAGCCGAGCCCGGTGGTAACGGTGGATTTTCCGGCGCCACCCTTTCCGGACGTGACGACCGTCAGTTCCCCCATATCCGCTCCTCCTTCAGGCAATCCGGCGAACGGACGCCCTATAGATTCCAGTATAGCATAGGCCATCCGCGAAGTAAACTATTTTTTTGAGAAAGCGATGGATTTATCGGTCAGGGGAGAAGCTCGCCCTCCGGCGTTGGGGCGGTATCGTCGGTTTTGGCGGCAAAATAGGCGTCGAGAACGGTCTTGGCGACCCGTGTGGAGGGGGCGGAGGTGCCGTTTTCCAGAACAACGGCGATGGCGATCTCCGGCTCCTCCGCCGGAGCATAGGCGATGAAAACGCCATGATCGGAGCGGGTACTGTAGAGCTGGGCGGTACCGGTTTTGACAGCCGGATGATACGATGCATTGTTGAAAATGCTGGCTGTACCGCCCGTTTTGGCTGCGCCGATCATACCCTTTCGAACCGTGTCGATTGCCTCCTGCGACAGCTCGAGACGTGCCTCTATCTCCGGTTCATACGGCGTCTCCACCCCGTCATAGCTGCGAAGGCTGCGCAGCAAATGCGTCTTATAGCGCACACCGTCATTGCCGAGCGTCATAGCGTAAGCAGCCAGTTGAATCGGGGTGAAGAGATTGTCCGACTGACCGATGGCCGCCGTGACGGTCTGGCCCTCGGTCCAGAGCGTGCCGACCGCATCGCTGTGGGCAGGACCGGCGAGCACGCCGGCGGATTCGCCGATCTCGATGCCGGTTTTCTGGCCGAGGCCGAACAGCGTGGAGTATTCATTCATCTTGCTGATCCCGAGCAGACGGCCGGTCTCATAGAAATAGACGTTGCAGGACTTGGTCAGCGCCTGCACGACATTGATGCTGCCGTGGGTACCCATACAGTGCAGTGGGTTGGTATTGGAAAAATAGGTGTAGCGCCGGTTGCAGCGAATGGTGCTGGTCGGGGTGATAACGCCCTCGTTCAGCGCGGTCAGGGCGACACCGGGTTTCATAGTGGAGCCGCAGGCAAAAGCGCCGTAGAGCGCGCGGTTGAAAAGCGGCTTGTCGGGATCCTTCAGCAGCTCGCTGTATTGTTCCTGATAGGTCGAGAGGTCATAGTACGGCCAGGTTGCGCTGGCGAGCACACCCCCCTGCATGTCCAGCGCGACGACGGCGCCGCTCGCCACGTCGTGGCCGTTGTTCCAGAAGGCGCCGCCACGGGTCGCGGGCAGCGCACGCAGATCAGCAATCATGTCCGCCAGCGCCTTCTGCGCCACGTTTTGCAAATCGCTGTCCAGTGTCAGCACCACCGACTGCCCCGGGACAGGCGGCTGGCTTTCATAGGCGTCCAGCACATTGCCGGAGGCGTCCTTGATGAGGGTGCGGGTTCCTGCGCTCCCGCGAAGCGAGCTCTCGAACGCGGATTCCACGCCGCTTTTTCCGAGAATATCGTTGAGGGCATAGCCCTGGTCCTTCAGTTTCTCATAGTCCTCGGCGTACATGGGGCCGACGGTACCGATCAGACTGTCTCTTATACACATCTGACGCTGCCGACGAA
>USLV01000033.1 GCA_900555705.1 uncultured Oscillospiraceae bacterium
CGTGGGCTCGGAGATGTGTATAAGAGACAGGCGGAGCAGAGCCAGATACGTGCTGTCGCCGACTATGACAATCTGCTTCAGCAGATGCAGGCGGAAACGCTCGCCGAGGAATGGAAAAAAGCACAGGAATACAACGAATCCCTGATGGGCGAGCCGGTACACGACCCCTTTCTGGAGGGCAGCGGAAAGGCACTGCCGCAGAACTACCTTGACATTTTGCACATATCCGATACGATGGGCACGGTTGAGATACCGAAGATATTGGTAAGTCTTTCCATATATCACGGAACGGATGCCGGGACGCTCGACAAGGGCGTGGGACATATGCGCCAGACCGCCATGCCAATCGGCGGAGAGGGCACACACGCGGTGCTGACCGGGCACACGGGGCTTCCAAACGCAAAGATGTTCGACAACCTGACCAGGCTCGTGATTGGAGATAAGTTCTACATCCATGTTCTGGGCGAAACGCTCGCATACGAGGTGGATCAGATAAGTACCGTCCTTCCCGAGGAGATCGAGCTTCTCAATCCTGTCGACGGAGAGGATCATATCACCCTTCTGACCTGCACGCCATATGGTGTAAACACACACCGCCTTCTGGTACGCGGTGTGCGTGTTCCCTACGTAGAGGAGGAATTTTACCAACAGTTTGCTCTGCAGGAAGGAATGACGCTTTTCGAACAGCTTGTCGTACAGGCGGCTATCATCGGAAGTGCCGTTCTGGCCGTGCTCGTCACCATGCTCATTTTGTACCTGCGACGGAGGAAGGGAGCATCTGCGCCTCTGCCGTACAGACAGCACCGCTCCGGAGGGAGGGAGAACAGATGACCCGAAAAGCTCGGCTGATCACCTCCCTCATTGCGTTTGTCATGCTCATAGCCGGGATGGGGCTGTTCTCGTATCCGCATATAAAGCAGTATTTCTATCAGAAGAAGGCAGACGCGGTGATCAGAGAATTCAAACACGCGGCAGAGGAGCAGTTCGTTCAGAAGGAGCAGCCCGGCGATCAAAATCCCGGCTTTCTGCTGTCCGAGCTGTACGAACAGATGCAGGAATATAACGAGAGGCTCTTTCTCATGGGGCAGTCCGAGCTGAGAGACCCGTTTTCTTATGAGCAGCCCAGCTTTGATCTTGCGAAATTCGGACTTGTCGACAATATTGTGGGATACATTGAGATACCGAAGATCGAGGTGCGCCTTCCGATCTACCTCGGCGCGAGCGTAGAGAATATGGGCAAAGGGGCGGTGCATCTCTCGCAGACGAGCCTCCCGATTGGCGGTAAGAACACAAACTGCGTCATCGCAGCGCACCGCGGGAGTCTGCGCGGATACATGTTCCGCAATATCGACAGGCTCGAGCCGGGAGACGAAATCCGCATTGTCAATTTCCGGGAGGCGCTCACCTACAGGGTTACGGAAAGCGTGGTCATCATGCCGAACGATATTGAAAGAATCATGATCCGTCCAGAAACGGATATGGTCACGCTGAGTACCTGTGACCCCATCGGCCATAACTATCACCGACTTATTGTTTATGCTGAAAGGTCTTGACGGAGGAAAGCTGAGCGCAGGGTTATGAAAAGGATGTCTGGCTAAAGTGCATATTTGCTTTAGCCAGACATCCTTTTGTGTTGATTGAAAGCTTGCGTTTGAACCGTCGAGACGCACACGTCTCATACCGCAACAGTATGCCGCCGTAAATGCCGGGGGACAGTCTCATCGTGTATACTTACTGAAATTTCGATCAGAATAGAGAGAAAGGAGGATTGGCCGTATGAGCTTTCTGCAACTTTGTCTGACCGCCCTGGGGTCTTTTGGCGCAATGTTCCTGGTTGCCAAGTATATTGGACGCAAACAAATTGCGCAATTGGATTTTTTCGATTATATTACGGGAATCACAATCGGCTCTATTGCGGCTGAAATGGCCACAGAGTTAGAAGAACCCTGGAAACCGCTTACCGCCATGGTGATATATGGGGGCGTAACGCTGCTGCTGAGTGTTATTGCCAGAAAATTCCCTCGGACTCGCAAATACCTCAACGGCACTCCCACCATTCTGATGGATCACGGGAAGCTATACTATGAAAATCTGAAAAAAGCCAAACTGGATCTGAGCGAGTTTATGGTTATGTGCAGGCAGCAGGGATACTTTGACCTGACGAATATTGAGACCGCTGTTTTCGAATACAATGGAAAACTCACGATTCTCCCGGTGAGCAGCCAGCGTCCAGCTACACCCAATGATATGAATCTGGCCCCGGAGCAGGAACTGCTGTTTGCAGAACTCATCATGGATGGCCGTATTCTGGAGAATAATTTAAAACGCATGGGTTTGGATCTAACCTGGCTGGATAAGCAATTGAAGGAGCGCCATATTCATTCTCCTCAAGATGTCGTTCTGGCAATTTGCGACCGAAATCTGAAATTTGTTGTTTATGAGAAATATCCAACAAAAGAGTAAAGAAATACATCCATACCCATCTCAGCAGGAGATGGGTACATACACCGATTCCAATGATGGAACGCCGCTTTCTTTATGATTCTGTCGCAATGATTATAGACGAAGCCCGAGACTGGGCTTGACAAAATGCCGTCTGGCGTGTAGGCTGAATTGCGACGACAGAAGGAGGGATTTCTTATGGCAAAGAGCTTGCAGGAGATTGCGGAAGCGGTGCGGCGGGATGACAGTCGCGCATTTACGGTGCTGGCCTACGGCGCGAGCGAGAGCCAGTTCTGTTCTCCGGCCGGGGCACGGCCGACCTGGGTGCACTGGCTGGAAAAGACCTGGCGAACCCAATGTCCGCAGGTGCTGCTGTTCAACGCGAGTATCGGCGGCAACGGCGTGCGTGATCTGCTGGGACGGTATCCGCGCGACGTAGCGCCGTTTTCGCCTGATCTGGTGATCGTGACAACAGCGGACAACGATCTGGAGGCGGGGGTGCCGCTCGGGGAGTTCCGCGACAAGCTGATCGCCCTCTGCGAACGTATACTGTCCTATGGCGGTATGCCGGTGCTGCAAACGCAGTACAGCATGGTGCTGCACCGCTATTCCGAAGCGTTTCGCCGGGACTATCCGGCCTATATCGAGATGAACCGGACGGTGGCGCGAGAACTGGATATTCCCTGCCTCGATATGAACCGGCGGTTCCTGCCCTATTATGAAGCGGATCCGGCGCGTTACGCGGAGGAACTGATGACCGATAACTGCCATCTGAACGGCGTCGGCAACGCGGTGCTGGGTTGTCTCGCCGCGGAAGCGTTCGGGCTGCCGCGGCCGGAGCTCGCCGATCTCGCAGAACCGGCGGAGCGGATTCTCGACCGGATGCGGGCGCTCGCCTGAAAAAACAGGTGCGGAAGACATGTCGTCTTCCGCACCTGTTTTTTCATCGCAGCATCATCAGCGACAGGATATCCAGCAGCCCGTCGGCCAGCAGGCAGACGCCGAAAAAGAGGATTGTCATCCGCACCGCGCTGAACGGATTGAACAGCAGGGCGATGCCCAGCGCGAGCAGCGTGACCCCCAAAACCAGCACAATCCACCAGCGGTCCAACTCCAGACGGCGGTACATAAACGCCCGCTGGAGCTTGCCGATCGCGTCCACCAGCAGTGCCAGCCCGAGCAGAAACGGCAGGAAGGACAGCACCGTCTGTGGGGTAATGAGACAGAACAGGCCGAGTGCCGCAAGGGTGATGCCGGGGAACAGCTCACTGTTGTCGGCGGCATCCGCCCGTCGGGAGCGCCAATACCGCAGCAGATGCAGCAGTCCATAGAGCAGCGCGCCGATCCCGATTCCGAGGCCGATCACTTTCGCGCTGTCGTCCGGCCGCCAGATCAGCAGCCCGCCGAGCAGGATATACCCGGCGGAGAAGAGGATTTGTCCCCATTTGTTCTTTGTCTCCATATCCATTCCCCCAATCTGTGATTCTGTTGTTAGTATACCCCTTCTGGATGGGGTTTACAAGCGTTTATCTCCGGAGGAGAGACGGCGGCCGGCGAGCACCGACAGGGCAAGGAAGCATTCCGCCGGATAGTACAGCAGCAGACAGAGGAAATCGAAGAGCTTGCCGCCGTCGCCGAACATGTGGATCACAAGCATCAGATCCGACAGATAGAACAGCAGCGTCCCGAGCAGGACGATTGTCCGGAATCGTTTGTCCAGCGTCGACGTCATCGCAAGCGACACGGCCTTGGCGAGCATACAGGAGATGATGACTGCATAGGCGTAGACAATGACGGCCATATCGCCAAGCGCAAACCGGGGATAGAAAGTGAGGAAACAGACGGAGCCCGCGACAATGAGTGTGGCGAGCAGCAGATCCCGGAGTCCCGGACGTCGCAGCGCGCAGAAGGCCGCAAAAAACAGGATGTGCCCGACGGCGAACAGCGCCGCCCCGCCTGCAAAATCGAAGTTGAGCACGATGTCGCCCGCACAGGCGAACACCTGTCCCAGAAACAGGAGCTGCTGATAGCGACGGATGCTTTTGGTCGCTGTCATGCCGCGCGTCAGCAGCAGGTTGACAAGGCAGCAGGCGACAAACAACAGGCCGGCAGTGGCTTTCAGTGCATCACGGGCAGGCTTTTCGAACGAAAGGAACTGCGAGAAATAGTAGAACCAGCCGACGCCGAGCACCAGCAGGCAAAGAATCAGGTTGAGATTTCGCTCCTTTTTCGAGAGGCCGGTCAGGCTCTGTTTTGGGGAAAGGGACATGAAAATCTTCTCCTTTTGCCGGGTCCCGGCGGATTATTTTACGAACAGATGAATCAGCCTGTCATAAAAGGGACGATAGGGCTGATAGCGCATCGGCAGGTCAAGGATCGTCTTTTTGTCCACGATGCTTTTGTAGTGGGTAAAGGTGTCAAAGCCGCGCTTGCCGTGGTAGGAGCCCATGCCGCTCTCGCCGACACCGCCGAAGCCCATCGCACTGGTCGCGAGATGGATCAGCGTGTCGTTGATACAGCCGCCGCCGTATTGCGCCCGGGCGGTCACAAAGCGGATCGTCTCTCGATTCGAGGAGAACAGATACAGCGCGAGTGGCAGCTCCATCTCATTGATATGCGCCACGGCATCCTCAAGGCGATCATAGGTCAGCACCGGCAGCACCGGCCCGAAAATCTCCTCCTGCATGACCGGGTCGTCCCAGGAGACATTGTCCAGCACGGTTGGAGCGATTTGCAGCGTCTCCTCGTTGGATTCTCCGCCGCAGACGACCTTCGCCGGATCGATCAGGCCGCGCAGCCGGTCGTAGTGCTTCCGGCTGATGATTTTGCCGTAGTCCCGGTTGTCGAGCGGTCGGTCGCCGTATTGCAGCCGCAGCTGCTTTTGCAGCTCCGCCACCAGCCGGTCTTTGATCTGCGCATCGCACCAGATGTAGTCCGGCGCGACACAGGTCTGTCCGCAGTTGACAAACTTGCCGAACACAATGCGCCGGGCGGCCAGCTCGAGGTTCGCCGTCCGGTCCACGAGGCAGGGACTTTTGCCGCCAAGTTCCAGCGTCACGGGGATCAGCCGCTCGGCGGCCTGTCGCATCACTTCCCGTCCGACCGCTTTGCTGCCGGTGAAAAAGATGTAATCGAAGTCGCTTTGGAGCAGGCAGGCATTTTCCACGCGGCCGCCGGTCACTACCGCGACATAATCGGTGGGAAAGCAGTCCGCGAGCAGCTCCGCGATGACCGCGCTCGTATGCGGCGAATAAGCGCTCGGTTTGACGACCGCCGTGTTGCCCGCTGCCAGCGCGTCGATCAGCGGATCAAGCGTCAGCAGAAAAGGGTAGTTCCAGGGGCTCATGATGAGCACCGCGCCATAGGGAGACGGCTTCTCGAAGCTGCGCGAGATGTACTGTGCGAGCGGGGTTCGCACCCGCCGTTCGCGGGCAAAGCGGCGGGTGTGTCGGAGCATATAGCACAGCTCGCTTTTGACCAGTGCGATCTCACACATATAACTCTCGTGGCGGCTTTTCCCAAGATCGGCGTAAAGCGCATCAAATATGCGATCCTCGCTGTCCTCGATTTTGGCCAGCAGTTTTTTCAGCGCGGCCAGTCGGAACGCAACCGGCAGTGTCGCGCCGGTCGAAAAATATGCCCTCTGTCTGGCCAGAATGGTCTGAATTTCCTCAGCTTGCATAGCGTTTACTCCTTTACTTCGCGATAGATATCCGCGAGCTCCTCCCGGCTCCAGAGAACCGGTACCGGATACAGCGGATGTGCCTCCCGGTCAGCCTGTTCCGCCAATAGCGGGATGTCCGCGTCCATGATTCCGGCGATCGTCGTCGGAATATCGAAGGAGGCGTTCAGCTCCTCGACGGCGCGGATAAACCGTTCGGCCAGCTGTTCGGCGTCCTCGCCGTCCTTGCCGAGCCCGGCACAGACGGCCAGCCGCGCCAACCGGGGATGGATCACCACACCGTACCGGCGAAGAATCCGCGGCAGCAGAATGGCGTTGGTGAGGCCATGCGGCATATCGTAGCGGCCGCTCAGACTGTGGGATACGGCGTGGATATAGCCGACATACGAGCGGGTGAACGCCCGTCCGGCGTAGTAGGCCGCATACAGCATCGCCCGCTCCGCCTGTTCGCTTTTGTGCTCGGCAGCATCCCGAAGATTGGCAAAAATCAGCCGCACTGCCTCCTCGGCGTCGGCCCGGGTCTGCCTGGTCGTGGAGCGGCCGATATAGGCTTCCACAGCGTGGGTCAGCGCGTCGATGCCGGTGGTGGCCGCGACGGCGCGCGGCAGCGTATGGATAACGCGTGTGTCCAGTACCGCATAGGAGGGGATAAGTGGGAAATCGTTGATGGCGAATTTGTGCCGGGTTTCCGAATCGGTGATGACGGCAGCGAGGGTGGTCTCGCTGCCGGTGCCCGCTGTGGTGGGGATGGCGATCAGCAGCGGCAGGCGCTTTCGCACCTTCAAAATACCGGCCATGGATGGTAGCGGCTTTTTCGGACGTACCAGCCGCGCACCGACCGCTTTGGCCAGATCCATCGGCGAGCCGCCGCCGAACGCGATCAGCGCGTCGCAGTCCATCTCCCGGTAACGGGCGGCCGCGGCCTCGACAAGCGCGGTCGTCGGGTTGGGACGGGTCTCATCAAACACAACACAATCGATCTCCGCCGCCACGAGGCTGGTTTGCAGCGGCTCGGTCAGTCCCAGCGCGACGAGGTTGCGATCAGTGATAAGAAGCGGGCGACGAATATGCTTTTCGCGCAGCAGCGCCGTGACCTGCTCGGTTCGATCGAGGATCGCCGGGTCGCGATAGGGGAGCAGCGGCAGCGCCGCCCGCAGTCCAAGCTGGAACGCGCGGCAATAGAGCGTTTTATACCAGATCATCGGCATGTTGTGTCCCCCCCTACGGTCAGCTCTTTCAGATTGCATCGAATGATCTCGAGCGCGCTGTAAAATGACGCCCGCTGTTCATCGGTCAGCCCGCGTCCGCCGGCCTCCAATGCCGCGTCAATTCTCTGATCGATTTTATCGACAACTTCCTCGCCCTGCGGTGTGAGGGAATAGCGGTTGCGATAATCCCGCTTGCCGTCCTCCGGACGCGGCCGGGCGATCAGCTCCAGCGCCTCCAGTTCGCCGAGCGTCCGCGAGACGGCTGCCTTGTCCTCCCGGCAGTATTTCGACAGCTGTGTCGGCGTCAGCCCTCCCGGATTTCGTCCGAGATAATAGAGACACATGGTATGATTGCCTTTCAGCCCGAGCGCTTTCATCTCGGCCCGCTTGATTTTTTGTATATAGCGGTATACCTCGGCGATGGAAGCGGCAAAGGATTCGAATCGTTCACACATCTGTTTAGCCTCCATACTAGATGTTGATTTGTCAACAACCAGTATACCGTCAAGATGTTGATTTGTCAACAACTGCTTTTGCCGCCCTTGACAGTTTGGGGGATTCATGGGATAATATTATAACTTATATATACGTACGAGCTTTGTCGACGTATGGTCGTGATTGAAAAAAGGAGGCTGTTAACGATGAATCCCTATCGTGAATTTGAAAATTACCTGAAGGAATTTCCGAACCGTGATGGTCGGTTCGGCGAATACGGAGGGCAGTATCTGCCCCCCGAGCTGGAGCCCGCGTTCCGTGAGATCGACGATGCCTATGAGGAGATTTGCCACAGCGCGCAGTTTATCAACGAGCTCCGTCGGATCCGCAAGGAGTTCCAGGGGCGGCCGACGCCGGTCTATCACTGCGAGCGGCTGTCCCGCAAGTTCAGCAAGTGCCAGATTTATTTGAAGCGCGAGGATCTCAATCACACCGGCGCGCACAAGCTCAACCACTGCATGGGCGAGGGCCTGCTCGCCAAGTATATGGGCAAGAAGAAGCTGATTGCGGAGACCGGCGCCGGTCAGCACGGCGTCGCGCTGGCAACTGCCGCCGCCTATTTCGGGCTGGAATGCGACATCTATATGGGCGAGGTGGACATCGCCAAGCAGCATCCGAATGTGATCCGGATGCAGATGCTCGGCGCGCGCGTCGTGCCGGTCACCCACGGGCTCCAGACGCTCAAGGAGGCGGTGGACGCGGCTTTCGACGCTTATCTGAAGGAATATAAGGACGCGATCTACTGCATCGGCTCGGTCGTCGGACCGCATCCGTTCCCGAAGATGGTCCGGGATTTTCAGTCAGTGCTCGGCTTCGAGGCCCGGGAGCAGTTTCTCGAGATGACCGGCATTCTGCCGGACGCTGTGACCGCCGCGGTCGGCGGCGGCTCGAACTCGATGGGGATGTTC
>USLV01000034.1 GCA_900555705.1 uncultured Oscillospiraceae bacterium
CAGGGGTGGGCTATGATCCCGTGCCGGAGCAATATACTTTCCGGCGGATTCGCCCTGTGGCCGGGGAAGAGAAAGACATCGATGAGGACGAAAGCTGATTGACGGCGTGTGTCCGGAAGGCTTGATGAAATAGTAGGGAGGTTTCTTTTAAATTGGATATATTTGGAATTTTGGCAACACCGCTTGGTTTTATACTGAAGCTGATCTACGGCCTTTTTCATAACTATTTTCTCGCTCTCTTTTTGTTCACATTGCTCATTCGGCTGCTGATGTTTCCGCTTTCGCTGCGTTCGCAGAAGCTTCAGGCGGAACGTATTCGGCTGGCGCCGCGGCTTGAGCGGCTGCAGAAAAAATATGCACAGGATCGCCAGAAGCTGCAGATGAAAACCGCGCAGCTTTATGAAAAAGAGGGCGTCAGCATGACCGGAGGCTGTCTGCCGTCGATTGTCCAAATGGTTATCCTGATGGGTGTTATTTCGGTAATCTATGCACCGCTTTCCTATCTTTCAGAGGTGCCGAAGACGGTTGTTGACGCCTCGTTAAATGCGGTAAATGTGGAAACCTATCGCCAGAAAGATGAAAACGGCAAGCTGATGGAGGATGGTAACGGCAATCCGGTCTACATTGAGGGTGTTGACATCAGCAAAAAGGCGGTTGCGCAGGATATGGCCGGTTATTATCGGGAGCTGAACCTTATGCAGCATCTCGAGGACAACCGGGAAGATATTCTCGATCGGATTGAGAGCGAAGCGAAAATGTCGGCTTCGCAGGCACAGGAATATTACGATCAGATGATGACCCTCCGCAGCGATTTCACAATCGGCAGTCTGTCGTTGCTCAAAACACCCGGAAAGGGTGGATTTTCCGGATTTGGACTTCTTTGGCTGATTCCGATTATCTCGGGTTTGACCTCGGCTCTGACCAGTTTTATCTCTTTGCGCTACAGCAAGATGGGTATGAGCCAGGAACAGATGCCGGGACAGGGCTGCAGCAATGTGATGATGATTGTGATGATGCCCGCCTTCTCGCTGTATATCTCGTTTATTGTACCGGGTGCTGTGGGTATCTACTGGATTTGTTCCAACCTGATTTCTCTATTACAGACCTTTATTCTCAACACCATCTACAATCCGAAGAAAATTCGGGAAGCAGCTGTGATTGCAGATGAGGAACGTCGCCGTAAGCGCGCTGAAGATAAGAAGCGTCTGGCGGAGGCCCGCCAGCGGGAGCTGGAGGAGCGGCGGGAAGAAAAACGTCGTCAGGAAGAAGAAGCCAAGAATAAGGCCTCGCAGCCGGACAACAAAAAAGCAAAGCAGGCGACCAGAAATCCCAATAAGCTGAAAAAGAAGGAAGCGGCGGATAAGGGTATGGCCCTTGAGCCTGGTGAGCTGAAGGATTTGCCGGAGAGTGAAGAGCAGGATTCTTAAAATACAGGAAATTTTGTGCAGAAGGGAAGGACTGAACGTGCGGAAAGAAGCGATTGCACAGGCCGCTACCATTGAGGAGGCCAAAGCCGCTGCTGCTGCGGAGCTTGGCGTTGCGCCGGAGAAGGCGGAGTATGAAGTGCTGCAGGAGCCGCAGAAAAAGACCCTTGGCCTGTTTGGCGGCGCGCCTGCCAGAGTACGGGTATTTGTGCGGGAGACGCCCGCGGAGATTGCCGCCGATTATCTCCGGAATATCCTCTCGGCCATGCAGGTAAACGATGTGACGGTGGCGGTGCGTGAGGAGGATACCTCCTGTGTGCTGACACTGGAGGGGGAAAATCTCGGTTTTATCATCGGCCGCCGCGGCGATACACTGGATGCGCTGCAATATCTGGTCGGGCTGGTGGCCAACCGGGCGAGTGAGGATTACTATCGGGTGACCATCGATATCGGCAATTACCGTGAGAAGCGCGAGCAGTCGCTGGTTGGCCTCGCAAAAAAGATTGGTGGACAGGTCGGTCGTTCCGGCCGAAAGGTTTCGCTGGAGGCGATGAATCCTTATGAGCGCCGCATTATCCATACGACAATTCAGGGAATGACCGGTGTCGTCTCCTGGAGTGTCGGGAGCGAGCCAAACCGCCATGTGGTGATCGGTCCGTCGGATGACAATCCGGCAAAAAACAAACCGCGCAGCGGCGGAAAATCCCGTCAGGGCGGCCGCCGTCGGGAAGACGGAACGGCAGCGCCCGCAGGAGAGAGAGCAGAACGGCAAGATCGTCCGCAGCGTCGTGCACCGAGAAACGATGTTGCGCCGGAGCGTCCCGCTCGGCAGATTCGTGAATTTGTGCCCCGCAGCAATCCGCTGCCTGTAGCGGACGGTGCCACGCCGCCCTCCAGGACGGAATCAGAAAAGGAGACATCCGCCACCCTCTATGGCCGGATTGATCTGTAAATCGCATATGCGGCAGGCTGTCCCAGGAACGGGGCAGCCTGCTTTTTGTATGCCGATCAAAAAATGCGTGGAAATCCATACAAAAGCGCCGTGAATTCATTTTGACTTTTTCCCGAAAATCAGGTACAATACAAGAATGGCATTTTGTATTTTGCAGGGAAGGAGGAAAACCATGGAGACCACCATTGCGGCCATTGCAACCGCGCCGGCGCCAGCGGGAATTGGCGTCATCCGGCTTTCCGGACCACAGGCGGCAGTGATTGCGGGACGGGTATTTCGGCCTTTGTCTGCTGGAAAAGCGTTGGAAACACTGACAGGCTATACGGCGGCTTACGGCCATGTATCCGATGGAGACGGGGATATCGACGAATGTGTGGCGCTGGTTTTCCGGGCGCCGCACAGTTATACCGGTGAGGATGTAGTGGAGCTCTCCTGTCATGGCGGTGTCTATCTCTTGCGTCGTGTCCTGCGCGCGCTGTTTTGCGCCGGCGCAAGACCGGCAGAGCCGGGAGAATTTACCCGCCGTGCTTTTTTAAATGGAAAGATGGATTTGACCGGCGCTGAGGCGGTGATGTCTCTGATTGAAGCAGAGGGTTATCTCGCCGCGAAAACAGCGCTTGTGGCAAGAGAGGGCGCTGTTTTCCGCAGCTTGCAGGAAATTCGCACGGATCTGCTGGCGCTCAGTGCTCAGCTCGCGGCCTTTGTCGATTATCCGGACGAGGATATTCCGGAGCTGAAGCCGGAACAGCTCCTGATCGGGCTCCGGCAAAACAGAGAGCGGCTCGACAGGCTGCTGCAAACCTTTGATGCGGGACGGTTGCTGCGTGAGGGTGTCGATACGGTGATTGTTGGCACGCCGAATGTGGGAAAGTCCACGCTGATGAATGCGCTGGCCGGATTTGAACGCAGTATCGTAACGGCGGAAGCCGGGACAACACGGGATATTGTAGAGGAGTCTGTGCGGCTCGGTGAGGTCACACTTCGTCTCTCGGATACTGCGGGGATCCGGCAGACAGATAATCAGGCGGAGGCCATTGGTGTGGCGCGCGCAAAAGAGCGGCTGCGTTCGGCCTCATTGCTGCTGGCTGTTTTTGATGGCAGCCGGGCGCTTTCAGAGGAGGATCGGCTGCTGGCGGAAGAAAGCGCCGGTGGGATGTCGATTGCGGTTATCAACAAGGCCGATTGTGATTGTATACTCGATAAATCGTATATTGAGGACTTGTTTCAACACACTGTATATATCGCAGCCCGTACTGGTGAGGGAATACCGGAGCTGGTGCAGACAATTGAAGTTGTCTGCGGAACAGCCCGTCTCTCTGGAAATGAGCCGGTGCTGGCGACAGAGCGGCAGCGAGATTGTGCGCTTCGTGCGGAGCGGGCGATGGCGAATGCGGAGACCGCACTTTGTGCAGGACTGACGCTGGATGCTGTGAATGTGGATATCGATGCCGCGATTGCGGCAATTTTGGAGTTGACCGGGGAGAAGGTCACCGAAGCGGTGGTGGACGAGGTATTCGCCCGGTTTTGCGTGGGTAAATAGCGGAAAGGCAGGTAAGAAGAGCAATGAAGGTACTGTTGAAAATTTTGCTTGGCATTCTGGCGGTAGGTGGTTTTCTCTACTGGCTGGCCAGCGTCTTTTTTCGCCCGGCGAAAAAGTGGAAATCCCGGCATGACCGGCCGGAGGAGAAGGAATCTGCACTCCCGGAGGAGAAAATGTCCGGGAATGACGACTGATGGGCCGGAAAAAAGGGATGTGAACAGATGAAATTTCTGGCGGGACAATATGAGGTGGCGGTGATCGGCGCGGGTCATGCCGGAATAGAGGCGGCACTCGCGTCAGCCCGACTCGGCTGTCGAACCGTGATTTTTACAATGAATCTGGACTGGGTGGGGAATATGCCCTGCAATCCCTCTGTCGGCGGTACGGCGAAGGGACATCTGGTGCGGGAAATTGACGCGCTTGGCGGAGAGATGGGTCGCGCGGCGGACGCCAATTTGCTGCAATCCCGCATGCTGAATCGCGGCAAAGGACCTGCCGTTCATTCGCTGCGCGCGCAGATCGACCGACGGGACTATTCGGCCTATATGAAACATGTCCTGGAGACAACCCCACTGCTGGATATGCGCCAGGGGGAAATTGTCTCGCTGGATCGGGCGGGGGACGGCGGCTGGCTGCTGACCACTCGGTTGGAGGCGCAGTATGCGGCCAAAGCGGTGATCCTCGCGACTGGTACGTTCCTTAAGGGGCGGGTCTATGTCGGCGATGTCTCCTATGAGAGCGGGCCGGATGGGATGTTCCCGGCGGCGACACTGTCGGAATCGCTGTTGCGACTGGGGATCCGGCTGCGCCGCTTTAAAACCGGAACACCGGCCCGCGTTCTGCGCTCCAGTATCCAGTTTGCGGATTTGGAGGAGCAGGCGGGGGAAGAGCCGGTTACGCCCTTTTCCTTTGAGACAAACGAGCCGCTGGAGAATCGACTTCCCTGTCATATCACCTGGACAACAGCGGAGACAAAGCAGGTGATTCTCGACAATCTGGATCGATCGCCTCTTTATGGTGGGAAAATAGAGGGGGTCGGGCCGCGGTATTGTCCAAGCATTGAGGATAAAATCGTCCGTTTTGCGGATAAAGAGCGCCATCAAGTGTTCATTGAGCCCTGCGGCCTGCATACAGAGGAGATGTATTTGCAGGGGCTTTCCTCCTCGCTGCCGGAGGATGTGCAGCTCGCTTTTTTACATACAATCCCCGGTCTCGAAGAGGTCAGTGTCATGCGGCCGGCCTATGCGATTGAATATGATTGCTGCGACCCGCTTCAGCTCGATGCTACACTGGCTTTTCTGGATATCCCGGATTTGTATGGCGCCGGGCAGTTCAACGGTAGTTCCGGCTATGAGGAGGCGGCGGCACAAGGGCTTGTTGCGGGAGCAAACGCGGCACTCCGTCTGCTTGGCCGTGAGCCGCTGCTGCTCGACCGTGCCTCGAGCTATATCGGGACGTTGATTGATGATCTGGTAACAAAGGGATGTATGGATCCCTACCGGATGATGACCTCGCGCTCGGAATACCGTCTGATTCTGCGGCAGGACAATGCCGATCTCCGCTTGACGCCGATTGGACGGAAAATTGGGCTGGTGGATGATGCACGATGGGCACACTTCTGTGTGCGGCAGGAGCAGCGTGAGCAGGAGAGGCGTCGGCTGGAGGAGACGGTTCTGCCGCCCTCGAAAAAGCTGAACGCCCTGCTTGTTTCACGTGGAACATCACCGGTGGTGACCGGCGTGCGGCTGATGGAGCTGATGAAGCGGCCGCAGCTTGGTTATGCGGCGTTGGAAGCGGTTGATGACGGACGTCCGGTGCTGGATCCGCTGGTGATGGAGCAGCTTGAGGTGGAGATTCACTATGAGGGCTATATCCGCCGACAGCAGGCTGCTATTGAAGAATCGCGTCGGTTGGAAAACCGACTGCTGCCGGAGGGGACGGATTACAGCCAGATTCGCGGAATCCGGAAGGAGGCCGCGGAAAAGCTCGGCAAGATCCGGCCGCGCAGCCTCGGACAGGCCTCGCGGATCAGTGGTGTCAGTCCGGCAGATATTTCGGTATTGATTGTCTGGCTGGGCCAGCAGGGGGAGAGAAGTTCATGATTGATCGTCAGATGCTCCGGGATTATGCGGATGACTACGGTCTGGAGCTGGATGAGATTGCCACGGAAAAGCTGGATACCTATGCCGCACTGCTGGTGGAGTGGAACCAACGGATGAATCTGACCGCCATCACCGATCCGGAGGGGATCGTGCTGAAGCATTTTGTGGACAGCCTGACCCTGTTGCCCCATCTGCCGAAGGAACCGTTTTCTCTTGTAGATGTCGGAACCGGCGCGGGATTTCCCGGCCTCCCGATTGCTATTGTGCGGGATGATGTCCGGTTGACGTTGCTGGACAGTTTGAAGAAACGACTCGGCTTTCTGGGAGCGGTATGCGAAGAGCTGGCGATTTCGGCTGAACTGGTGCATGCGCGGGCGGAGGAGGCCGGACAGAAAGAGGAACTGAGGGAGCGCTTTGATGTGGCAACTGCGCGTGCGGTCGCTGCCCTGCCGACACTCTGCGAATACTGCCTGCCGTTTGTGCGGCAGGGCGGCTGTTTTCTCGCGATGAAAGGACCGGACTGTGAGAAAGAGCTGCCGGTCGCCAAAAAGGCGGCGGAGCAGCTTGGCGGCGGGACAATCGAGGTCCAGAGCCTCTGGCTACCGGCCCGACCGACGGCTGATCGCAGCGAACGGCGAATCCTGAAAATCTCCAAAATCTCGGCGACACCACCCAAATATCCGCGTCCTTCCGCCAAAATCGCCAAACAGTCGTGGCGATAAACAGAAACATCTGTAATGCGACAACTGTAACCGACAGATTGAGCACCTTTTCCGTGCTATGCTGAAAAGCAGAGTGGAAAAGGTGCTTTTGCCTGTATCGGAAAGGATGAGATGAAGGATGTGGAAAAAAATAACGAACAGACGGGAAAAGGAAGGTGCCTATACGGCCTGTGGACAGGTACTGACCATTCCGGTGGCAGACATTCTGCCGAACCCTGATCAACCGCGCCGGGATTTTTCCTATTCCGGTTTGCTGGAGCTGGCCCAGAGTATTGGAGAGAACGGTCTGCTCAATCCGATCAGCATCACATTTATGGAGGGGAAGCCCGTGCTGATTGCGGGGGAGAGACGGCTCCGGGCGGCTAAAATCGCGGGCATGCGCACCATCTCCTGCATTGAGGTAGAGGCCACGGGGGAACGTCGCGCGCTGTTAGCACTGATCGAGAATTTACAGCGGCAGGATATGAACTGCTTTGAGACAGCGGAGGGCATTCAGCGACTGATTCAGGTGTATGGACTGACACAGGAGGAGGCAGCTGAACGACTTGGCTGTTCGCAGTCTACAATTGCCAACCGTCTGCGACTGCTGCGGCTGCCCGCAAGTGAGCGGAGCGCGATTCTCGCGGGCGGACTCAGTGAGCGGCACGCGCGGGCTTTGCTGGGAATCGAGGAGGAAGAAACCCGTCGTCGTCTGCTGGCACGGGTTCTGGAACAAAAGCTGACCGTCGCACAGACCGAACGGCTGGTTGCCGAGACGCTGGAAAGCAGCGGGCAGAGCCGCAGACGGGCGGCATCACCAATCATTCGGGATGTTCGGATATTTCTGAACACAGTGAATCATGCGGTCGAGACTATGAAGCGCTCCGGTATTTCCGCCAGCGCGGAGAAGACCGAGACAGCGGACTATATCGAATATGTTGTGCGGATTCCGAAAGATGGGAGCGCACAGCGGGAGCACACAGCCTGAAATAAACAACGGAGAGAAAGCGACTGCTTTCTCTCCGTTGTTTCACGTGGAACAGATTATTTTGTAAAGGTATTGCCGGCATAGGACTTGTCCACCAGACAGATATAGGTTTTACCGGTGGCTACAGTCATGGGCGAGCCGTCCTCCTCTGTGAATTGCAGGCCGGAGGCCGAGCGGCTCCAGCGAATATTGCGGACTGTGCCGCCGCTGCAAAGCAGGCCGTTGCCACTCGAAAGACGGAAGCTGATCGTCTCTTTATTTTCCGAATACTTGCTGTCAAACATCACCAGCACATTGGAGGCGGTAATCGGCGTGCCATCCGCTGTTTTATGCGGCGCGCTGCCCAGCTTGCCGTTTTGCTTGGTATAAAGACCCGAGGCGGCGTCATAGACAAAGCTGACCGTCTGTGCGCCGGTCATATAGACTTGGATGCTGTTCGCGGCCGACCCCTTCCCGGATTTGCCGAAGGTGAAAAATTTGCGGTCAGAGGTGGTGCGGAAGTTCATGGAAGCCATGCGGGAGGAAAGATTCTTGCCGCTGACCATCATGCTGTATTCCAGACCTTTGCTCGAAACGAGGCCGGAATCCCGCCAGAAGGTGCTACCGTCATAGGCAAGGGCGTTGATCGCGGCGATATCCGTGCTTCGAATCGTGTTCAGACCGGCCGTGCTGCCGCCCGCATGGGAATAGACGAGATCCAGCGACTGCGCCATCAGCACAAAGGGGGAGCGGGCGCTGCGGACGGGGCCAAGTTGGGCGGGAACCCGATCGGCGCTGGCGAAAACCGCCATGATGCGGGTGATACCGCCCTCGGTTTCGGTCTCAAAAAACAGGTCTGCTTTGTCGAGGCCATATTGCTGTCTCTTATACACATCTCCGAGCCCACGAGACCTCTCT
>USLV01000035.1 GCA_900555705.1 uncultured Oscillospiraceae bacterium
GAAGACCTATACCTCGATCACCCGGCTGCTCGAGGAGTTCCGCAGCGGCAACTATTGACCGACGCCAAAAGGCGGCTTCCCCACAAAAGGGAAGCCGCCTTTTTCTTTGTCGAACGCTTTATGTCCGCGGGGCGAAATAGGCCTCCGCGTTGTAATAGGCGATATTCCGCACCAGTGCGGGCGCCTCGGCCGCGTCATACAGCTCCGCATCCACCCATTCGCCGACCACATTGCAGAGAATGCGGCGGAAATAGTCGTGGCGGGCGTAGGAGGGGAAGGAGCGGCTGTCGGTCAGCATGCCGGTGAAATTGCCGAGCAGGCCGGTCGCGGCCGCGAGCTTCAGCTGCTCCGTGATGCCGTCGATGTGGTCGAGATGCCACCAGGCCGCGCCGAGCATCAGCTTGTTCTCCCTGTCGTGCCAGAAGTTGCCAAGCATGGTCGCGATCTCATACAGCGGCGCGGGATTCAGCGAATAGACGATGGTGCGCGGCAGGCTGTCGGCCTGGTCCAGCGCGTCGAGAAAAGCCGAGAGATTGCGAACCGACAGCGCCGGGCCGACCGAGTCGTTGCCGCTGTCGACGCCGACCGACCGCAGCAGGCCGGTCCGGTTGTTGCGCAGCGCCGCGAGATGCAGCTGCATCACGAGATCGCGCTCGGCGTAGAGCGCCGCCATCGTCCGCAGCATGTAGTCGAAATAGCAGAGCGCCGCATGCTCGTCCGGTACGCCGCCCGCGAGGACGGTTTCGAATGCCGCCGCCGCCGAGTCGTGATCCCCCACCACCGGCGGGATGTCGTCGAGGCTGATATCCGTGATGACACAGCCGTTTTCGACAAAGAAATCCAGCCGGGCGGTCAGCGCCGCCACCCACGCGTCAAAGCTCGAGGCGCCGAGCTTTTGCACATACTCCGCAAAGCCGGGACGGGTCAGCCCCGCGACCGCCATATCCGGACGGAAGCTCGGGCAGACGCGGACGTCAAAGCCCTCCTCCCGCAGCTTCTGGTGGTATTCCAGCGAATCCGCAGGATCATCGGTCGTGAACACAGCGCGGACGCGGGAGCGCTGGATCAGCTCGCGGGGGGTATAGCCGCCCGCCGCGAGCATCGCGTTCGCCTTTTCGAGGATCGCGGGCGCGGTGCGCTCATTGAGCGGCTCCTCGATGCCGAAATAGGCCTTGAGCTCCATCTTGACCCAGTGGTAGATGGGGTTGCCGGCGGCTTTCGGCAGCACCCGCGCAAAGGCGAAGAACTTCTCGTCGAAGGAGGCGTTGCCGGTGATCAGCCGCTCCTCGATGCCGCAGGCGCGCATCAGCCGCCACTTGTAGTGGTCGCCCGCGAGCCAGAGCTCGCCGAGGCTTTGGCAGGGCCGGTTCTCATAGATCTCCTTCGGATTCAGATGGCAGTGGTAATCAAAAATCGGCAGCTCCCGCACCTCGCGGTAGAGCGCACGCGCGGTGTCGCTCTTCAGCAGGAAGCGCTCCGACAGGGTTTCAATCGGTGTCATGCTGTCCTCCCCCTGCTCAGCGCTGGACGCGGCCGGAGCCGTCGCCGCCCGCGAGCGCCAGAACCTCGGCGACTGTGACATGATTGGTGTCACCCTCGATGGTATGCTTGAGGCAGGAGGCGGCGGTCGCAAACTCAATCGCCGCCTGGCTGTCCATGCCCGCTTTCAGCGCATAGATCAGGCCGCCGCCGAAGCTGTCGCCGCCGCCGACGCGGTCGACAATATGGACGGGATATTCCTTCGAGAAGCAGTAATTCGTGCCGTCATAGAGCATCGCGGCCCAGCGGTTGTCCGAGGCGGAAATGCTGGTGCGCAGCGTAATCGCCGCATAGCGGCAGCCAAACCGGTCACAGAGCTGCTTCGCCACGTCTTTATAGCCGTCGTGGTTGAGCTTGCCGCCGGTGACGTCGGTGTTGCTCGCCTTGATGCCGAAGACCTTGTCCGCGTCCTCTTCGTTCGCGATCACCACATCGACATACGGCATCAGCCCGCCCATCACCTGACCGGCCTTTTCGCTCGACCAGAGGTTTTTGCGGAAGTTGAGGTCGCAGCTCACGGTCATGCCCTTCTGCTTCGCGAGCTTGCAGGCCTCGAGCGTGATCGCCGCGAGCGAATCCGAGAGCGCGGGGGTGATGCCGGTGAAATGGAACCAGTCGGCATCCGCAAACAGCGTCTCCCAGTCGAAATCCGCCGCCTCAGCCGCGGAGATCGAGGAATATTTCCGGTCGTAGACCACCTTCGAGGGGCGCTGGGACGCGCCCTTCTCGAGATAATAGATGCCGAGGCGCTCGCCGCCGACGGCAACGCCCGACGTGTCGACGCCAAAACGGCGCAGGCTGTTGATCGCGGACTGGCCGATCTCGTTGGCCGGTACCTTGCTGACAAAGGCGGCCGGGACACCATAGTTGGCGAGCGAGACCGAGACATTCGCCTCGCCGCCGCCATAGACGACGCCAAAGCTGTCCGCCTGTACAAAGCGCGTATAGCCCATCGGGCTGAGACGCAGCATGATTTCCCCAAAGCATACGACTTTCTTCATGAGTTTTCCCCTATCCTTTCCAGACAGGCGGCGGCTCAGCAGCCGCGCGCCTCCCGAATCTTCGCAGTAAACGCCCGGGCCGCCGCGGTCACAGCGGCATAGTCCCCGGTCCTGGCGCCTGCCGTGAGCTGGCCGCCGACGCCGACCGCGACCGCACCGTTCGCGATCCATTCGCCGACGTTTTCAAGCGTCACACCGCCGGTCGGCATCAGCTCGGCCTGCGGCAACGGGCCACGGAACGCCTTGATGACCTTAGCACCGAACAGCTCACCCGGGAACACCTTGACGATGTCCGCCCCGGCCTCCATGCACTCGACGACCTCCTTGACGGTCATCGCACCCGGCATCACCGCCACGCGGTAGCGGTTGCAAAGCCGCACCATCTCGGCGTTGAAGCAGGGGCTGACGACAAACTGCGCGCCGTTCAGAATCGCGTCGCGCGCCGTCTCGGGATCCAGCACCGTCCCGGCGCCGATCAGAATCTCGCCGTCGGCATAGCGCTTCGTGAGCTCCCGGATGACCTCGCCCGCTCCGGGCACGGTATAGGTGATCTCGATGGCGGCGACACCGCCTGCGAGCAGCGCGTCGGTGATTTCGAACGCCTGCGCGGCGCTCTCCGCCCGGACAACCGCGACGAGGCCCGCCGCCTTGATCCGCTCCACAACCTGAGTCTTGTTCATAGCAATTCTTCCCTTTCTGCCGGATTCGGGCGCCGGTTTCCCCTCCGGCGCCCATCCCTTTTCCTTATTCCCGCACAAATACCCGTCTTATACTCTCATCAAACGCCCGAATAGGCGGAGAAACCGCCGTCAATCGGCACTACAATACCGGTCACAAAACCGGAGGTCCTGTTGTCCAACAGCCAGTCCAGCGTGCCGAGCAGCTCGTCCGCCTCGCCGAAGCGGCCCATCGGCGTGTTCGCAAGGATCTTGTCGGTACGCGGCGTCGGGGTGCCGTCCTCGTTGAACAGCAACGCCCGGTTCTGGTTGGTCACGAAAAAGCCCGGCGCAATCGCGTTGACGCGGATGCCGGATTTGGCGAAATAGACCGCGAGCCACTGGGTCAGATTCGAGACCGCCGCCTTCGCGGAGCTGTAGGCCGGAATCTTCGTCAGCGGACGGAAGGCGTTCATCGAGGAGACGTTCAGAATGACCGCGTCCTTGCCGATCATGTCCTTCGCAAACACCTTGGTCGGCAGCAGCGCCCCCATCAGGTTGAGATCCATCACAAACCGGATCCCCTCGCTGTCGAGGTCAAAGAAGGTTTTGGTGCCCTCCGCGTCATAGAACTCGTCGTTCGTGCTGCCCTTCGGGTTGTTGCCGCCCGCGCCGTTGATCAGCACGTTCGGCGTGCCGAGCGCGGCGACAATCGTCTCCCGTGCGGCGAGCAGGCTCGCCTCGTCGAGGCAGTTGGCCGCGACGGCGATCGCGCGGCCGCCGGCCGCCGTGATCTCATCCGCAACCGCCTTCGCCGCATCCTCCCGCAGGTCGACGACGGCAACCGCCGCGCCCTCCGCCGCGAGATGGCGGGCAAATTCCGAGCAGAGAACCCCGCCCGCGCCGGTGATAACGGCGATCATACTCTCAAAGCGCTTGTTTTCCATATGGTTGATGCCCATTCCTTTCCCTTTTCCCTGTATTCCCGCACAAACCCGCCGCGCACGGCTGTTTTCATCAATTGTTATAGGTGCCGGCGGTGTCCGCCACAACCTCTTTGACGTCGCTCTTCTCCTTCGAGGCAGCGACCTTCTTCTGCAGCTCACTGTAGTAGAGGTCGTCGTCGAAGGGCAGGTCGACCGTCCGATCCAGCCAGCTCGACAGGTGCATCGCGTTCGAGAGGGTCAGGCCGTTGATGCCCTCATAGCCCTCGGCGATCATCTTGCCGGTGCCGAGGATCTCGCTCGCGAAGGCGCGCAGAACGCCGTTGTGCTGGGCGTTGTCGCCATAGCCCGCGACATCGACCTCGGAGCGCTCGCAGGGGATGTTCTTGAAGGGCACGGTGTTGATCTTCGTGAATTCGCTCTCATACATCTCGAGCTTGTTGAGACGCAGCTTGCCGCCCTCATAGACGAGGCTGCCGCCGTCCATATCCACCTCAAAACGGTTGGTTCCGGGGGAGTCGGCGGTGGAGGTGATGAACACACCCGTCGCGCCGTTCGCATATTCGACATAGGCGGTCACATCGTCCTCGACCTCGATGTTGTGCCACTTGCCCTCGTGCACAAACGCGCGCACGCGGTTCGGCATACCGGCAATCCACTGCCACAGGTCGAGGTTGTGCGGGCACTGGTTGAGCAGCACGCCGCCGCCCTCCCCGGCCCAGGACGCGCGCCAGCCGCCGGAGTTGTAGTAGGCCTGCGAACGGTACCAGTCGGTGATCAGCCAGTTGGTCCGGCGGATCGGGCCGAGCTCGCCGCCCTGCACCATCGCGCGCATCTTGCCGAAGCAGGGGTTGGTGCGCTGGTTGAACATCATGCCGAACTTCCTGCCGGAGGCCTTCGCCGCCGCGTTCATCTCCCGCACCTGCTTCGTATAGACACCGGCGGGCTTCTCGCACATCACGTGCAGGCCGCGCTGGAACGCCGCCACCGCGAGCGGCGGGTGGAAATAGTGGGGAGTCGCGATGATAACCGCGTCCACAAGGCCGGAATCCATCAGATCCTCCGCCTTGTCGAACAGCGCGATGCCGTCGCCGAATTTCTCCTTCACCCATTCGAGACGGGCCGGGTTGATATCACAGACAGCCTTCAGCTCCATGTTCTCGACCTTGCCGTTAAACAGGCTGTCGGTGTGGCCGGAACCCATGTTGCCGACGCCGATGACGCCCATGCGTACCTTTTCCATAGTATGTATTCCTCCTGCTGTTATTTCGTCGTCCATACCGGGACGTTTTCCGACAGTTGCTCGCGATAGCCCGCCTCCGAGAGGCAGCGCTTCAGCGCCGCCGCAGCGGCAGCAAAGGACTCCCGGTTGCTGGCGTACTGATATTTATGCCGCATCGCGGCGCCGCCGTCCTCCTCGAGCTCCGCAAGGCCTTTGAAGACCTGCAAATGCGGCTCGACGGTGATGAAAGCGGTTCGCTCCTCCTCCCGCAGCACCTCGAGCATCTGCGGGATATGGGCATCTCCTTCGCCGGCGGGCACCATCGTGCCGCCGTCGCGGATCACATCCTTGATGTGGAAATAGGTGATACAGGGGCGCAGCCGCTCGAACGCCGCATAGGCGTCGTCGCCGCACTGGAGAAAGTTCGCGGGGTCATAGACACAGCCCATCCGGTCGCCGAACACCTGCATCAGCTCCTCGCAGTAGACGGCGCGGTCGCCGTAGATGCCCTTCTCGTTCTCGTGGCAGAAGAGGACGCCGCTGCCCGCCGCCGTCTCCAGCATGCGGTCGAGGCGCTCGAACACCGTATCGCGGCACTCCTCGTGGCTTTTCCCGTCGAGGAAAAAGCTGAACATCCGCAGATAGCGCGCGCCGAGGATATCCGCAACCTCGAGCGAGGCCTTCAGCTCCTCGAGATGCGGCGCGAAATCGTCCGCGACCTTGCTCTTGCCGTAGGGTGAGCCGACCGACGAGACCACGATCCCGGCGTCGTCGAGACGACGGCGGAGCTCCTTCGCCTCGGCGGCGGTCACCTTGCTGATATTCCTGCCGTCCACGCCGCGAATCTCGAGGCAGTCGATACCGGCCTCGTGCAGCGCCTCAATCTGGCCGTCCAGCGCCTCCGACGCCTCATCCGCAAAGGCGGAAACCCGAAATCTCATAGTTTTCTCAATCCTCCGTCAGCTTCATCAGGTTGCGGTAGCTGATCGCGATGCTCTCAAACGGATCACGGCGGCAGGTGTCCTGCTCAACCGCCGCCCATTTGACGCCGGTCTCATCGCACGCCCGGATGATCTCCCGCCAGTTCATGTTGCCCTCGCCGATCTCAGCCATGGCGCTGTGGTTGTCGACGACAGTCATATCCTTGAAATGCACGACGTTCATATGCCCCGCGACCCGGCGAATCCATTCCGCCGGATTCGCACCGCCCGCCTGCACCCAGTAGAGATCCAGAATGAAGTTGACGCCGCCCTCCATAAAGCGCTCGGCCAGCGCCTCCATGCCAACCCCCTCGGGGAAGCGGGTGAACTCAAAGCTGTGGTTGTGATAGGCGAGGTTCAGCCCGTGCTCACGCAGCACCTTTGCCGCCTCGACCATCTTGTCCGCGAAGGCCATCTGGCCCTCGAAGCTGTCCCAGTTCTCCCGCGGCATGCAGCCGACGCCGACATCCGAAATGCCGTAGACGCGGTGCTGACGGGCGATCTCCTCCGGCTTTTCGAGGATCGCGTCGAAGCCGACGTGGGTGACGCAGATGTCGAGCCCCGTCTCGTCCATGATCTCCCGCACCTCCTCGCAGGGGATCGGGCCGATGCCGGAGACCTGTACTGTGCGGTAGCCGATCTCATGAAGCTTCCGGCAGGTCTTCCGCAGGTCCTCCGCCGTTTTGCAGAAATCGCGCAGCGTATAGAGCTGTGCCGCGATCTGACTCTTTTTCATACCGTTTATCCTCCCGGCAGGGAATCGTTTGATTCCCCGAAAAATTCCAGTCTCACTATAGCACAATCGCGCCGGGGGTGTCAACAAAATTGAGGGAAAAAACCGCCGAAAATCGCGACTTTTTCTGTCAGTTTTCTCCAAAGATGTCGGGAATGCCTGCGGGAAACGCTGTTAAAATTGCTGCAAAATTTCCGTTCTCGTGCACGATCCTTCGCGAGACCTCCCGCCCGGGAAAGCGCCGGACAAAAAGAGGGGCAGGCATTCTCGCCTGTCCCTCCCAGCTTGTCGAAAAAGTCCGGCTAAAGCCGGCCATTTACGCCAAGCTGAGCAAAAGTGGGGAAAATCGAAGGATTTCCCCACTTTTGACGCCTGCGGGCGGGTGATTGTTGCGCGAGGGGGGAACCCTGACGGTTCCCCCTCACACTCCCCCTCCCTCCGTTATCCTTTTTCGACAGTCTCAGAGGGACAGGCATTCTCGCCTGTCCCTCCACCGGTTATGTATCAATGGCCGATCATTCTGTCGCCTGTCAGCCGCAGACCTCCAGCACAAACGCGGCCAGCGCCCGCTGGATATCGTCGTGGTTCGGCGAGGAGACCGCCCCCTCCACGAGGCATTCGAAGCAGTGGCCGCCGTTCTGCGAGAGCATCAGCTCCGTCCGGACGCCGCGCGCCCGGCAGCGCTCATAGAACCGGCTGCTGTTTTCCGGGAACACCAGCGGGTCGTGCGTGCCCGCCGCGAGGAAGGTCGGAACCGCCCGGTCGGCGAGATAATCATAAGGGCTCGCGCGGTGATAGACGGCGGGGTCGTCCTTCTGCTCGCCGAACAGGTGGCCGATGCCGAAGGCCCGTGTCGAGTGCCCGTCCTCGTCGGTATAGAGGATGGTCGGGGGGCTCAGTGGCGCGCAGGCCTCCACGGCGAAGTCCGGGCCGCCGTCCGCCGCATAGGGGGAATCGACCGTGAACAGCTCGTGCGGCGCAAGCGCCAGCATCAGCGCCAGATGGCCGCCCGCCGAATGGCCGGAGGTCACCAGCCGCTGCGGATCAATGTGCAGCGCGTCCGCATGGCGCGCGAGATACCGCGCCGCATCCATGCAGTCCGAAATAATCGCATCCATCACCACACCGTCGGTCTTATAGGCACGGTAGTCGATGCCGACCACGGCGAAGCCCTTCTCCCGCAGCAGCTTCGCCGACAGGCGGGAAAAATCCACCATCGACTCCTTCGAGCAGGCGGTCCAGCCGCCTCCCGGGATCAGAAAATACACCGGCGCGGGCACCGCCGTCTCTGTAAACGGCGGATAAAACACGAGATCCACCGCGCGGTCTCCGACCACCTTATAGGTCAGCACCTGCTCCACAGGCGCCTTGGGAATACTGACATTCGGCATAGCCATCCACTCCTTCTTTTTTACCCTCGGTGAACAAGAGGAAACACGGTTTTCGGAGGGGAACAGACGCCCTGTCTCTTATACACATCTCCGAGCCCACGAGACCTCTCTACATCTCGTA
>USLV01000036.1 GCA_900555705.1 uncultured Oscillospiraceae bacterium
GCTCGGAGATGTGTATAAGAGACAGATCCAGAAAAACCGGATTGTCCTCTGCAACCTGTATTTCACGCAGCGCGTTTGGTTTCTGATCAGGCGGCGTGAACGAGGCCAGTGCAGCGGGAAAGACGATTGTTTCCAGCGTGCTGTCGTATCGGAGCAGCTGCAAATTCATGGATCGGCTTTTCTCCGGCAGACGCAGCGTCCGATCCGATTTGCCGTTCGGATAGAGCAGCAGTCGGGTCATATCCCGGTCATACAGTACACCGTCCGACAGAACGGCATGGGGATTGTCGTCGGAGACGACAATCGTCTCGAGATTCGGTATATAGCCGAGTGACCGCCACCCCTCTTCGAGGCTGTCCGGCAAAACCAGCGTCCGAAGAGCAGGGGCCCTTATATCGCCTTTGACTGTCCGGACTCCCTCCGAAATCACCAGCTGCTCATCGGCTCTACCCATGGGATAGCACAGCAACGTCTGCCGATCCTGTGTATACAGTACCCCGTCGAGGCTGGAATAGGTGGGATTCCCTTCCGCCACCTCGATATTCTCCAGCATCGGCAGTATGGACCACGGTGCTCCCAGAACCGATTCCAGCGTGGAGGGCAGGGAGAGCGTGCGGATGGCACTTTCGGAACTGAGAGCAAGTTCCAGCGAGGTGATCCCCTCCGGAATGGTCAGCTCGGTCAGACTGTTGCAATACATAAAAGCGAAGGCGAAGGAGCGAGCCTGATTCAAATCGATGGTTTGCAGGTATTGAGTATGCGAAAAGGCTTGGGATTCGAGAGCGGTGATCCCGTCCGGGATGCGGTAGTGTGCGCCCCGTTTGCCTGCCGGATAGGTGTGCAGCATCGACTGCTCCCGGTCGAAAAGCACGCCGTCCTGTGTATAATAGCGGCCGTCCGCATCCTCTATGACGATTTCCGTCAGAGAGGTGCAATATGCAAACAGGTGTTGATCCAAAAAGGTAAGGCCCTTCGGCAGACGGATGCCGGTTAGAGCGGTGAGGGCGAAGGCATTGGAGCCGATTTCCCGAACGCTGTCCGGCAGTTCCAGAGAGGCGAGGGACGAACAACCACCAAAAGCGCTCATCCCGATCGTGACGATTCCCTCCGGCAACACCACTCGCCGCAGATTTTCACAGCCTGATGCGAAACCGATCGGCAGCTCCGTCACCCCCTCCGGCAGTACAATGGAGGTGATGCCGAGCTGATCACGAAAAAGCTTATGATTCAAAATAGTCGTTCCCTCGCGGATGACGATATCGCCGGAGAGTGTCCCTTTTCTCATCAGCGCGATATTTCCGAGGTAGACGATACTGCCGTCCGGCTGGTTGTTCAGCCAGGCCGTCTTCTCAAATGTTTCCACCGAAACAGCCTCCAACTTCCTGGAAGCGCACACAACCTCCGCCAGCTGCGTACAGTCACGGAAGGCGTCCGCTCCGATACGGACGACGGTTTCGGGTATGCTCAGCGCAGTCAATCGTTTGTTCTGATAACAGGCGCTCGGGGAAATGGTGTCAACTGCGTAGGAACCCCCCAGCCAGGTGAAGCGGGGCGGTATCTCATAGGCGCCGGCCAGCTCGGAACCGGAAAGCAGCGCCAACGTCCCCTGATCCTCGTCCAGCACATACTGAGCGTCGAAATAGTCAGTGCCATCGACGTACAGCCACTGATAATCCGCCGGTGTGACCGGATCAAAGGAGCGAATCGTCCTCTCCTCCGTCGCCGCAGACGCCGCTGTCTGCAACAGGGCGATCAGGGTCTGATTGGTGTTCAGATAAAGGCCGGACAGCTGCTTCCCGCCGTTGGTGTGGTAGATCGCTTCCGGTTTCCCGCCCGGACGCAGGGCATACACCGTGTCGGGAGAATGGTAGTACAGGACACCATCCCGTGCGGCGACAGAGGAGAATTGTCCCTCGGCATTGTCCCAGTCGAAGGAGAAAACCAGCTCCGCCCGATCCTGTTCCAGCTGATACCGCCAGAGACCGTCTGTATCCGTGAAATAGACCTGCCCATCCAGATAGACCATCTCCGAGGTCACCTGGCGCAGCCGATGGGATTCATATGTCCGACTGGTCGCCGGTTCAACCGTCTCAGCCCAGACGTCATGGACATCATCGTCCCGAATCGTCTCGTCGCTCACCAGAAAATAGGTGTGACCGATGCGGCCGGGCGCAAACGCATCATCCCAGGTCACATCCACATGGTACCATTCTCCGTCGATCTCCACCATATTCCATGCGTGGCGGCCGTTGTCGATAACAACGGCCGGGATACCGACCTTGCTGAGCAGCGCCTGATAGGCCTTTGCATATCCCGTGCAGACTGCCAGTCCATTCCCGAGTGCTCCCTGTGGCGTGCGGGATACATCCTGTAACGCATCGTCATAGACACAGTTCGCCGCCACATAGTCGTGCAGCACCAGCGCCTTTTCGGCATCGCTCATGCCCTCCTCCAGCCGCGATATCCCCTGATAAATGGACAGATGATATCGCTGCCAAAGGGCGTCGTCCGGGAGTAGATCTGCCTGCAGCGCCAGCCCGGCGGCCAGAACCGACTGACCGCATAGAGACAGGAAGAACAGTATGGCCGCTAAAGAACGTAGAATCCGTTTCATGATGACTCACTTCCCTTCTATAATTTTATTATAAAGGGACACAACAATAAATCAAATGACAATTTTGTCATCTTCCACCTCTCTCTTTGCAAATCCCCCTCAGAAAATCCCAAAAAACACTTGACAAACCGATACGAAATGCGGTAAAATAACAGACGTTCCGCAGAAAGTATTTGCGGACGTGTGTTTGGGCCTTTAGCTCAGTTGGTTAGAGCAACCGGCTCATAACCGGTTGGTCCCGGGTTCGAGTCCCTGAAGGCCCACCAGAGATGGGGCCAGGAGGTCGGACGCTCGGCCTCCGGTCCATATTTTTATATATAGGGGCATAGCTCAGTTGGTAGAGCAGCGGTCTCCAAAACCGCGTGCCGAGGGTTCAAGTCCTTCTGCCCCTGCCAAAAATATAACCACCGCTTTTGCGGTGGTTATACTTTTTTGTATGAGAAAAAACACTTGAACCCGAAGGCACGCGGAGCGTGCCGGGCAGCGTTGCCGAAGCGCCGCCAGCGGCGGAAAAAGCGAGGCAAGGCTGGCGCAGCGGTCGAAACGGCGCGCCGACAGGTGCAAAAGCCGTTTCGGGCACCGCAAGAGGGCATGTCCCTGCCAAACGTCTTGCAGAAAAGTGTGTCGACTTTTTGGGTTCTTCTTAAAATTTACGATTTTTCAGTTGACAGAAAACCATATCTCCATATAATAGACTGTATGGTCTATTATATGGAGGACGATGTATGAAACAGGAAGAAAAGACGCGTATTACGTATGAAAGGATCTTGAAAGCGGCCATTGCCGAGTTCGGGACCAAGAGTTATGACAGCGCTTCGTTGAATGTTATTTGTAGCGAAAATCAGCTTTCAAAAGGTCTGGTATATCACAATTTCAAAAATAAAGACGATCTGTATCTGCGGTGCGTGGAGCTCTGTTTTCAAACCATAACCGCCTATCTGCGCAGCAAACCCTATAATAAGAACGGTTCTGCGCAGGATCGCCTGCGAGAACTGCTGGTGAGGCGGCAATCATTTTTTGAAGAAAATCCCTATATGGCCAACATCTTTTTCGGTACGATGTTGCAGCCGCCGATCCATCTGTTGCGGGAATTGCGAGAAATTCGCCGGGAATTCGACGCCTTCCATTTGGCTTATTATCAAGAGCAATTGACATCCATGCACCTGCGGGAAGGAGTCACTATGGAGGCGGCTCTTCGCTATTTCTCCATTTTTCAGGATGCCTTTAATGGATATTACCGGAGCAAATTTTCTGAAGGCGGGGATTTTCCTCTGCTCGTACAGGAGCACGAGCAGGGCCTTTCCTCCCTACTCGATATCCTGTTGTACGGCATAGCCAAAGAACCACAATAAAAGAGAAAAGAAGGATCGTTATGGTATTGCTGATGATAAGACTGCTTATCGGCATCGCGCTGGCCTTTGTGATGGGCAAGCTGGTGGCCAGGCTCAGACTGCCGTCTATTCTGGGCTGGCTGATCGCCGGCATGATTCTGGGGCCTCACGCTCTGGCGCTGGTAAGCCAGGAACTTTTGGACGCCGGATGGTATCAGACGGCGGTACATATTCTGGAATGCGCTGTAGGTCTGATGATCGGCACCGAGCTGGTCTGGAATAAAATCAGACGCTCCGGCAAGACCATTGTGGTCACCACCCTGACCCAGTCGCTGGGCACATTTTTACTGGTGTCCCTGGTCTTCGGGATCATCTTTCAGTTCAGAGGAACACCGCTGTATCTGGCCTTTATCTTCGGCGGCATCGCCTTGGCGACCGCTCCGGCGCCTGCTTTATCTATTGTGCGGGAATTCAAAACCGACGGGCCGGTAACCAAAACGTTGATCCCCATGGCAGCCCTCGATGATATTGTAGGCTGTGTTGTATTCTTTACCACTATCGCCATTGTCGCCGGAAACCTGTCCGCCGGGGAACTGCCCGCCTATATGATCGCGTTGGTTGTCCTGTTGCCCCTGGTGATCGGGGTTGTCACCGGACTGCTGGCCGGCCTGATTCTGAAAAAGGAGCGGAACGCACCGACGACGCTCCTGCTTCTGATTGCCACCATTTTGCTTACTTCGGGGATCGGGTTTATTTTCAACAACCGGGTTTTGCCCCGTCCGGCGCTGAATTTTATGCTCATTGGCATGTCCTTTTCCGCTACCTTCGCCAACATGGTGTCGGAACAGCGGCTGGAACAGATCATGCGCGGCTTCAATCCGGTCTTGGGCGTTGCCATCATTGTGGTGATTCTGAATCTGGGCGCGCCGCTGGATTATCATCTGATCCTGGGAGCGGGGCTGTTCACTGTCGTTTATATCCTGGCTCGGGCTGCCGGCAAATACTTCGGCGCATACATTGGGGCCAGCATCACCAAATCCCCCAAAACCGTCAAAAAATTTCTGGGCCTGACCCTGCTGCCTCATTCGGGGGTATCTCTGGTATTTACGGGAATTGCGGTTTCGGTGCTGAACGGCCCGGCCCCGGAATGTGCCCAGATTATCCAGGGCGCTATTGCTGCCGCAGCGGTCATCAATGAGATTATCGCCGTTATCGTGGCAAAGAAAGGCTTTGAGTGGGCCGGGGAATTCGGAAAAGGAGATGTGGAAAGACATGGGGATACGCTACCGTCCGATTGAGAAAAAGGACTATGCCGCTGTCGGTGAACTGCTGGATCAGTCTTTTGGCCTGCATCGCTATATGGCCGATGCTAAGGCGCTGGCCTGCTTACGCAAGCAGTATGTATACAGTTGTCTGGCAGAAGCGACCTATACCTGTGTAGCGGAAAAGGAAGACCGGGTGATAGGGGTCATCATGGGAAATGCCAAAACAGATTACCGCCTGCTTCCTCATCTGCCCCATCTCCTGCGAATGGTTTGGCAGGAGCTTCAGATGATCTGGTTCCGTCGAAAGGAAGCAGACGGCATCCGCGATTTTCACCAGCTCCACCGAATTTATCGGCAGCTTTCTGAACAGCATAAAGGGGAATTCGACGGTGTTCTAACCCTGTTTGCTGTGGAGGAAAGCTGCCGCGGAGAGGGACTGGGAAAGGCTCTGCTATCCGGCCTCTTAGCCTATCTTCGCCAGCATGGGACAAAACAGATCTATCTGTACACCGATACCACCTGTAATTACGGGTTCTATGAATATCAGGGATTTGTGCGTCTGGGAGCGCATTCTCTTTCTCTAAGCCGAGACGGACGCCCCACGCAAATGGATGTGTTTTTGTATGGGTATTCGGTGGGTTCTTAACAGCAAGAGGACAGCCCTGCCGGAGTACCTATTGATCCAAAAGGGTTGAGTGGTCGGCCTGCGGAAACGACGGCGTTCGGAGAATCAGACAAGTCTATGAACACCGGGAGAAAAAACCTCCTGCCTGTGCGCGTAATGCCACGGCAGGAGGTATTTTCTGTTTGATCGGAAAATTTTCAGCCTCTTTGCACATACTATTATCGCTGTCTTTACCTATATTTTTATTAAATCAATACATTTTGTATTCTGTTTATCTATTATAAAATAGTAATTTGCTATTTGTAAGTCATCCAACCGGCGTATATTTGTTAAACTGAGAGTAACTACTTTAAAGGATGACGCGATATGGTTCATACAAAGTCTTTGCGTGAAAAACAGCATATGACGCAGGAACAGCTTGGGAACATTCTCGGTGTCAGTAAATACACCGTCGCCAGCTATGAAAACGGCCATCGGGAACCGCCGTTTGATATCCTGCTCAAACTTTCCGCTTATTTTCAGGTGTCCGTCGATTATCTGATCGGCCGGACGGATATTCCCTATTCGTGGCAGGACGCCGCGACCTATCTGTTGGAAGGCCCTGAAGAGACGATCGTACGGCAGTTTCGTCGGCTTAACCGCCCGCATCAGGAGAGCCTGCTCTATCTGGCGGAGCAGTTCCGGGCAGCCGAGAAGGAAGCTGCCCGAAAAGAAGACTGAGTATTTATACAGCGGCGTGGATACCCGACGGGTTTTCGACGACAAGATCATATCTGCCGTCCACTCCCCTTCCCAAGCTTTCAAAATACCCCTGCGGCTTTAGGTGCGCACCTAAAGCCGCAGGGGTATTTTTATGGGAATCGGACGGTGATCGTGGTGCCGCTGTCCTCGCGGCTGTTCAGCTCAATGGCGGCATGGTGGCGCTCGGCGATATGCTTGACAATCGCGAGCCCCAGACCGGTGCCGCCGGTTGCCTGTGACCGACTCTTGTCCACACGATAAAACCGCTCAAAAATGCGCGCCTGGTGCTTCTCGGGAATACCGATGCCGGTGTCGCTGACCGAAAAAAACCGCTCTCCGAGTGTGACCGTCACCCGTCCACCCGGACGGTTATATCGGATCGCGTTATCACACAAATTGTACAGCAACTCGAGCAACAGGCTGCGATCCCCTTCGACTGTATCCCCCTCCCCCTCAATAGCAAAGGTTACCTCCTGCCGCTTTGCGGCTGGCTGCAAAATGGCGGCACACTCCTCGGCCAGCGGCCGCAGCGCCACCTCTTCAAAAGCAGGCTCCTCCCGTCCTTCGTCGAGCTCGGACAGCTTGATGATATCTCGAATCAATCCCAGCAGCCGTCCCGCCTCCTTATGAATCCGGGCGGCAAATCGAGTCATATCCTCCGGCTGTGCCATGCCGGTCTCGATCATCTCAGCATAGCCCGAGATGGAGGTGAGCGGCGTTTTGAGTTCATGCGACACATTGGCTGTGAACTCCTGCTTCATCTTTTCCATGCGCCGTTTGTCCGTCTCGTCGAGGATCAGGCAGATGACCCCCTCCTGCTGCCCATCGTTCATGACAGGATTCGCCATCACCTGCAGCTGCCGTCCGCCGATTGTCACATACTGCGCGAGGCTGCCACCGTCGATCGCCGCAGCCACACATTCGTTCAGCTCCGGATTGCGGGTGAAATAGAGAATATTCTCATTTTCCTTCGGCTGAGGCGCCGCCAGATAGTCCCGCGCACTTCCGTTCGACATCAGTACCTTGCGGTTCATATCGAGGATCAGCAGGCCTTCCGACATGTGCTGCATGATGGCGGTCAGCTTGTTTTTCTCCTCCTCAATAGCTCGCAGCTGACGGCCGATTCGGATACGCTGTGCCTGGATTTCCTGTACAAACGGCACCAGTTCCGGATAAACCTGTTTCTCATCCCGCAAAAGCTCCAGATTGTCGATATCCTCGGCAAGCGTCTTGATGGGACGCAGCAGCTTGCGGGTCAGCAACAGCGCCAGCAGAACAGCCGTCGCTATAATCAGGCAGAGAATCCCGAAAAGATAGGGAAAGGCTGCCCCATAGGCGGCCTCTATGCCGCCCGCGGCCATCGATACCCGCAGAACATTGCCATCCGGCAGCAGTACCGCGTAATAGTATACGGTGGACGCCAGCGTATCGGAACGGCGGCGGCTCTCCCCGCTGCCGTTCGCAAACGCCCCGGCAATCTCCGGCCGCTCCAGATGATTGCCCATCCCCGCCGCCTCGGCGGCACTCTCACTGAGCACTACGCCCTCCGGAGAGATCAGTGTCACCCGCAGCTGGTCTGTCGCGAACGCCTGTACCTCTGCGGCATTCTCCAGATGAGCGTAGCCTTCGGTGATGATAGCGGCGGCATTTTTCAGATCCCTGCTCACCTGCTGTTCAAAACTCGAATAAAAAACGGTGGCACTCAGGATCACCGCCGCTACCGCCGACAGCAGACCCATGAAGAACAGATGAAACCCGATTTTTTCCTCCATAGTTCTTCCTCCCGGCAATCCTTCAGTCGCCCAGCTTATAGCCGACATTGCGAACCGTCCGGATCAGCCGGCCGCATTCCCCGAGTTTCTGCCGCAGCGTCTTAATGTGCATATCCACTGTCCGGCTCTCGCCCTCATAATCGAAACCCCAGACCTTGTCCATCAGCTTCTCCCGCGAGAGCACAATCCCGCGATTAGCGAGCAGGTATTTCAG
>USLV01000037.1 GCA_900555705.1 uncultured Oscillospiraceae bacterium
ACGAGATGTAGAGAGGTCTCGTGGGCTCGGAGATGTGTATAAGAGACAGCGCCCGTTCGCTCCATGCGCCGCCCTCCGTTGTCAGATCGCCGCAGCGCTGCTCCCAGAGCCACGCCGCCAGCGTCTCATCAAGCGTTCCATCCTGCCGGAAGCGCTCCCATTGTGCCTTCATTCGTCATCCCCCTTTTGCATTGCCGTATTCCCGGATCAGCTGCCCGGCCCAGGTCAGTAGCCGTACAAACGCCTCATCCTGTTCCGTCTCCGACAGCTTCTCCCCTTTTTTCAGGCATTCATCTGTTTGAAAAATCGCCCATTCTTCTGTCGTGAGCCCCTCCCGCAGCGATCCGCCGCGGAGATAGCGGCCGGTACGATCAAAGGCGATTGCCTGCAAAACAAATACTGCCGATTTGTGCAGTTCGCGCAGTGCCTCCTCCCATACATCGGGCCCATGTCGGTGCAGGAAGGCATGTCCGCTCAGGTGATAGAGTCCGCAGACGCCACTCCAAATCGCCTGCCGGACATCTGCCGGGCCAATCGGCGGCAGCAGCGCGTCGAGATCGCCGCGCAGCGACCGGGTGTCGTGATAAAACTGAAACAGATCGGCCGGTTCCCAGCAGGCCAGCTCTGCTGCTCCCGCTGTGAAGCCGCAGATTTTCTCCCGCTCCGGCAGACTGTCCAGCACCGCGCGGTACCGTACCAGATCCGCCGGTTCCAGCCGATCCAGAATCAGCACCACATCGATATCGCTGTCCGCCGTGGCCTCGCCGCGGGCATGGCTTCCCTGTAGCCCAAGCAGCCGTATCCGTGTCCCGAACGCTTCCTCCACCGCCTGCTGCCAGCGCGGCAGCCAGTCCTGTATCTCCACCGTCATACGTCTCCCTCCTTTTCCGCTCCATTGTAACACGAAAATACTGCTACCGTCAAAATACCGATACACATTTCCCGGCAGCTTTACTTTTGCATATAGCTCTGCTATACTATGTATCGTCATTTCATCACCCAAAAAGAGGTGTTGCTGCTATGCTGAACCGAGCCACAGAGGACAACTGGATTCTCCTCGAGTCTTTGGAAACAGCCGCATATGTCAGCGAAGCCGACGGGAATGCCGTTCTGTCGCTGTCCCGGAATCCCGATCCGGAGCTGCGTATGAGAACAGCGGAATTACTGGGACGATTTCCGGTTGCCGTCGCCGAACCGATTTTATTGAATCTGTCGTTCGACACAGATGTGCTGGTCAGGACATCTGCCTGTGATTCGCTCTCCGGCTGTCCTGATTCGGTGGTGTACGAACGGCTGATACAGGCCGCTTCAGAAGATCCCTTCTATCTCGTTCGGGGATATGCCGTGCTGTCCCTCGGCGATATCGCCTGCACCGCCGATACACATCGACAACAGCAAATGCGTGGTTTTCTCGCGACACGATATCGTCTCGAGAAAAACGTATGGGTCAAAATTGCCTGTGCCTCTTCCCTGTATCGTCTGGGATGCCTGGAATACCTATCATATATTTTACGGCAAATCGACAATGACAACTATCGGATACGCTGTCTTGTTCTGCATATTTTGCAGGAGTTCGCCGTCCCGGACACGACTGGAGAGATAGCCGCAGTCTTGGAAAATCACCGGCAGGTGGAAGCCGCGGAATCCGTACGCTGCCTTCTGGAAGAAATGACAATAACGCTCATGGACAGTGAATGAACAAAACAACACCAATATAGAAAGGAGAGCTGCATGAAGCCGAAACAACTGTTGTTGAAAATCCCCCATGCACATGGCCGCTATCTGCCCGCACTGCTGCGTGGCTTGCCGCTTGAGGACTGCCGGTTTGAGGTTGCGCCGGGCGAAACCGAGGCATATCAAAGCGCCGATATGTCCCCGCTGTTTCCCGATTCCCACATGAGCGGCGCTCGGTTCCGGCAGCGGATAGAAGCGGAGAGCTATCTGATCTTTTTACATCTCCGCTGCTTTCCCGCACAATCGGACACCGGCGAGCCACTGTTCGAGCTGCTGCTGTTCGATTGTTCCTACATCGAGCTGTATTCCCCACACGACGAGTTCCTCGTGCTGTTTCGGGAAAATGCGGCCCGATTGAATTTCGCACTGTCGGACATCGACGAAAAGGAGACGAGATGAAATATTTCACCTGGGAACTGTTGGAACGCGTTTCCTCACTGGAACCGCCTATTGCTGCCGCTGCGGAACCGCTGTGGAATCAGGCCTGCCGGGATGCGGCAAAAGAGCTCGACGCCTGTCGGCCGTATCTGTCCAAAAACTTACATACGTTGTTCTGCAACGGCCGTTTTCACGACGCCTATATCGATCGTCTGGAAATCCATCCCGGCCGCAAGGGGATGGACCTGCTCCTGCATGTGATACAGGAACATGGTGAGGAACGGCCCTTTCGCGGAACGTTCATCCACAGAAATGTCACGGATTTTCGCTGCTCCTCCCGGTTTCAGTGTTTTTTCCAATGGAATTGTCTGGGGGATTACCTCTACAGTGAAATTCGTCGGGAAAACGCCTGCATCGTCCATGCATGTTTGTTCGGAGAAGACGGCGAGATGGAAATCCACTGTCAAAAACTTCTGTGGCAGCCCGAAAAGTGAGATAAAAAAGACTGCCCGCGAGCAGTCTTTTTTATCTCCTCATCCTCTGAGAGCGCGCTCCACACTCCAGTAAAAGCGTTCTTCTCCGACATCCTTTACAATGCCGCTGCGCTCCATCATGGTGCGGACGCCGTCGGACACGCCGCAGATATAGACAGGAATCTCCCGCTCCCGCAGCGTTTCCAGCAGCTCCCGGAACGCCTGCGCGCCGGAGATATCCATATAGGAAGTACCGCGCATCGAAAACAGCACCGCCGACCGCCCTTCGAACTCCCCGGCCAGATCGAGGATCATCTGGGTGTTCGCGAAAATGACAGCGCCGGTGATATATACCACCTCAGCCTGCGCATATAGCGGTGCCAGCGACGCCTCTCCACCCAGCCGCGTCGGGTCGACCTGTTCGCGATGAATCTCCAGCTTGGATAGCCGCACCACCAGCAATACCAGCGAGATCACCACGCCGATCACAATAGCCACCGTCAGATCAAACAGGATGGTCGCCACCATGGTAGCGAGAAATTTCAGGATTGCCCCCTTGAACCGGTGTGAAAAAAGATAGCGAATAGTGCTCCACTCGTTCATACGCCACGCAGTCACAAGCAGGACACCCGCCAGCGCCGCGAGCGGAATTCGTGCCATTACCGGTCCGAGCGCCAGCATGGAAACCAACAGCACAACCGCGTGGAACATGCCGGTCAGACGCGTCTGCGCACCGGATTTCACCGCCACGCTGGTGCGCGCAATGGCCGCCGTCGCCGGAATGCCGCCGAACAACGGTGCCAGAATATTGCCGATTCCCTGCGCCACCAGCTCCCGGTCGTTTTGCAGCCGCACACCGGTCATCCTCCCGGCACTGGCACCGCAGAGCAGGCTCTCTACCATACCGAGAGCCGCAATGCTGACGGCGGGTGCCAACAGTCCGGTCACGCTCGACCATTCGAATGTCGCAAAAGAAAAGCGCTCGTCGAGCAGCAGCGACGACGGGATTTCACCGACTGAGCCGACCTCCAGCGACAACAGCATCGCTGCCGCTGTCGCCAGCACAATGGCGACCAGCGAGGCCGGAACAACCGCATTCCACTTTTTCGGATAGAATACCATAAACAGGATCACCAGCGCCCCAATCGCGACCGATATCCAGTCCGGGGAAAAACCGCCGGTGAAATAGCTGAGGAATTTCTCAATTGCCGAGCCGCCCGTCGAGGTGACGCCAAAAAAGTTGTCCAGCTGTCCGAGAGCAATGATAACCGCAATGCCCGATGTAAATCCGGCAATCACCGGCATCGGGATATAGGCGGTGACACGTCCGAGATGGAAAATACCGGCCAGAACCAGCAGAATGCCCGCCATAATGGTGGCGGTAAAGACGCCGGGCAGCCCATACTGGGCGATGATCGACATCAGAATCGCCGCCATCGCTCCGGTCGGCCCGGAAATCTGATAGAACGCCCCGCCAAGCAGGCTGATAACAAAGCCGCTGATGATGGCTGTCAGCAGTCCCGATGCAGCCGATGCGCCGCTGCTCACGCCGAAGGCCAGCGCCAACGGCAGCGCTACCGCCGCGACCGTCAGACCAGCCATCAAATCCTTCATCAATTTGCCGCCGTTATACCCGGCAAATTCCTGTTTCAAATCCCGCCAATAGCTTCTCATGCTCCGCAACACCCTTCTTTTTCTGCAACTTCAAAAGTCCTGCAGTCATCTCAGGCTGTCACAAGCTCGACTGTCTTAGCCCACTCGAGAAAGAATGGCCGATACTGCTCATACTGCCCGGTGCGGCAGGAAAATTGCACCATCCAGAACGCATCCGGGCCCTTGTACATCGCTGCCAGATATGTATATTCCTCTTTGGTGTCGCTGTTATAGAATGCATACTCCATAAAGGGGCGCCCTTCGATCTCCTCGATCCTGTCAGCAGATTTGGAACTGTTGGCCTCCAAAACCATCTGCGCATAGTCATCCAACGAGAGCTCATTGAGTCCCTCTCCGAGCGAAAACGGCTCCTTCAACACAAAAACCGCCACTTCCCGCGAATCAAAGCAGGCCGTATAGCCTTCCATCTCGGATTTGCTAAAAGCTTCGGTCAGGGTGATCTGCATCCCCTCCGCTGAAAACACCTTTTTTTCTGCCATCGCCACATTTTTCCTGCCGCAACCTACCGTCGTCACCAGTATCACCAATACCAGCACACCGCAGATTCTTCTTATCAATTCCCTGCTCACTACTTCTTTTCCCCTTTCTCATCCGTTGCCATAAGCGCAACCTGTCCCCCAATATACCATATCCATCGGCGATTTACAATAGGGAAACACACATCAGTCACGCCTGTCTCATAAAAAGTGGTAATACACACGGCGGATATAGTTGCGTTCCAGTCGCTCGGCGTCAACCATCGCTTGTGCTACTTCGTCTGAAACTTCTAAAAGGGTATCTTGTGTATAAAAGGGAAGTGCCATCTGTTAACAAGGGCAGACACGGTTTTTCGGGTAGAAAAACTCCACAGGACCGGACTGCGGAACAAAAAGTGGCGGGGGTCAGCAGCGGAGTACTTCGGGCCAAGTTGGCCCGAAGTGAATATATAAAAAAGCACCCGACAGCATAAAAGTGCCGGGTGCAAGATTCGAGGATTTATGATTTATGATATTTTAGAGATACGGATTAAAGAACTATGGCAAACGCAATAACGGTGTGACTGTCGCATTCGGGACAATAATAGAAATCGGTCTTTTCGTTGCTGACCGTTGTCAGCTGATACATCCCGCGGGCATGACAGTGGGAGCATACTGGATAATATGTAAGCATAAGCCGCGCACCGCCGCCTTGAGGAGTTGCGAGGGATACTTCACAGTTTTGAAACTTCAATTGTGGAATAGGATTGTATACATACCATGTGTCTGCCTTGATATCGGATATTTCGACAGGTTCTTTTTCACCGCATACCGTGCATTTTCCGTTCACATAAGTATGAGGTGCAGTGACAGTTGACGTTTCTTCATATCCGCACTTCACACAAGTTCTCTTTCGGCTACCCGGCTCTTGACATGATTTTGCCTCTTCCAGCATTACATATTCCCCGAACTCATGCTTGAAGCATGGAATTGAATCGCTCAGCTTGTAAACCGTTTCCTTGCTATTATAATTATGGTGAACAAATGCAACGGCGTTTCCTTGCACATCGTAAGTCACTACATTGAAAGGATAGGAAAGGCGAACAGTTCCAAATCCAAACCAGTTAATTTGAACGGATAAATTATAACTGTTGCCTTGATCCCCATCTTCATAAATAGAACGATAATTTCCTTCGGAGTCAAAAACATACCCGCGCACATGTTCATTCGTATTGTCGGTTATAAAAATCTTGCCCTTCAAGTCCTCCGTCCACTTGGTAAGGTAATCACTGATTCGTTTGGTTGTTACTATCGGTGATGCAATACTAAACGCACAGCACAAAACAAAGGCTGCAATCGCCGCAGAAAAGCAGACTTTAAATTGCTTTTTTGTAAAAAGGTGGTCTGCAAATTTCTCAGACTTTTTATAGAGTAAAACCGAAGCGACGGCAACAAGCAGCGCGGAAACGGAAAGCAGTGGCAAAATCGAAATTCTCATAAAGGTTATCAGCACAAATAGCGGCAAAAACGCAAGCAGAGTAAGCTGCACCGTTTTGTTTTTCAAAACTTCCTTCCAATTACCCACAAGCAAATCAAGCAGCAAAACCGCAAAGCCGATAATACAATAAACCTCCAGCATATCAAAGCCATACCAAGCGGATGTCATACCTTCTTCAATCAGAACTGCTAAACCATAGGCAACGGCAAAAGTCGGCAACGCAAGGATTTCCACCATATTGGGACTCGGTGCGATATAATCCGATCCCGCCTTTTTCTTTGACCATATTGTTTGGATCAACGTGATAATATAACCGATTCCCACGGGAAAAATCAAAATAATCGATAAAACAAAAATTACTCCTCCGACACCCGCATTTTCGTTGCCAAAAGCACACACAAAAAGCGGCAAAGCCGAAATCAATAACACCGCAATCAATAATATTTTTCTGATTTTCAGCAACTTTTCAGATCGCTCTTTCCAAGGCCTTTTGCTCGGAGATACTATGATTTTGCGCTCGGACTGTTCCAAATTCTTTACAATTTCATCGTTTTGCCTGTTTTCCATGTAAATATCCTCCCATGTATTTTCGTTGTGTCTATATGTAATTTTATTGTTCCGTTACATCGCCGTCTTTCGGTATTTGCTCAAAATATATTTTCAAATATTGTTCATCATCGCCGCCTGTTATCACTCCGATTTTTTTACCGCCATATTGCAAGACACACCAGCAGTCTTGCTCAATATCCGATGATGAGGTGCCGTCCAATATCTCTGCGCCGAAAAGTATATGCAGTTTTTGAATAAGCAGATTCAGAGTCTGTGTTTTGCCTTTGTTGGCTTTCGCCCATAAAGCAATCACTGTTGAGCAATTTGAAATCATTTTGTTTTCCTCCTTTTTTATTTGCGCCTCCAGAAATAAAGACAGTTCATCCGACAAAAATGACGACCAAATTTCAAAAAATTTTCTGTCACATCGTTTTGTAGTCTCTAAGCTTATTTTTATGATCTATCAGAATCCCAGCTGAAAGAGAATACTAAGGCCACGGAAAAGCTTATGATTTCGGAAACAAATCAATATAGCTCGCAATGGGTAGAGCACCGTCCGTGAAAAACTGTCGGTTTATCGATATTTATCAAAATGTGCTGCTGGTTCGCAATGTCTCACTATTCACTTTTGATGGACTATTTGATAAATAACACCTTTATGAATACAAAAACGGCCTCAAAAGGATAGTAACCTTTCAAGACCGTTTTGGCTAAGGATGAAATTTAATACCTCAATGTTCAATCGTAAGAGTACCAATGGATTACTTTTGTTTCTTATGCTGAACAGCGGTTTGCGTCTCCATGAGGTGGTCACGCTTACCCTTGACCATTTGCATCTGCCGGAAGGATATCTCATTGTCGATGGCAAGGGCAACAAGCAGTGGTTGGTTCCGATTGGTCTGCATACCCGCAAGGTGCTGTTTCGATATCTTTCCCGCCGTCCCGGCTGTGCTCCTGCTGATCGGGTGTTTTTGATGTCCAGCCTGGAGCCGATCACGGACAATACCGTCCGGCAGATGTTCCGCAAGCTGAAACAGCGTGCTGCGATCCCCCGTCTTCGTGCTCATCTGCTCCGGCACACTTTCGCAACCCGGTATTTGGAAAACGGCGGTGACATGTATGCCCTTCAGCAAATTCTTGGTCATACCAGTCTCGAAATGGTCAAGAAATATGTCCACTCTATACCCCAGAAAACCGTTCCTGGTTTCCCCCGGTTCAGTCCTCTCGACAACCTTGCCTGAGAGTGCTTAATGCATCCTCAAGCCTTGATATTGCTCGCATAACGAACCATCGGGGATTCGAACCCCGAACTCTGTGTCTTGCTTCGCAAGCTGCCTGTGAAATGCCTCCTGTTTCCTTCTCCCCCTGCTCTTTCGGGCATTTCGAGTCGTCCGACGCAGGGAATCCCCGATGACGCACAAAAAACCACCCCGGTCGTTCTGACGAACGTCCGGGGTGGTTTGGTGACCCATCGGGGATTCGAACCCCGGACACCTTGATTAAAAGTCAAGTGCTCTGCCAACTGAGCTAATGGGTCAAAAAGC
>USLV01000038.1 GCA_900555705.1 uncultured Oscillospiraceae bacterium
AGATGTGTATAAGAGACAGGCGGGGCAGAGTCTGCTTTTTCTAAAATCGGCTCACTGCCCCGCTGCAGCCGTCCCTGCGCTGTGACCGCACAGTGCAGTGTATCCCGCTCGCCGGTGTAAAGAACATCGTCCAGCGCAGCCTCAAGGCCCGCTGCGCCGTGGCCCTCGCTGTCCAGGTAGCCGATGAGCTGTTCTGCCAGCGGGGCAGCGGCGTACCGCCGGGGAACGGCATAGCACCGCACGCCCAGCCCGCTTACATCCTGCACCACGTCCAGCAGAAAGGGCCGGGAAGTATTCCGCTCCCGGTAAAGCCTGGCCTGCCCGTCGGCGTCCGCATAGGGGTAGAGCCGCGCGTAGCTGCTCTCACCCGGGAAGCAGAGGGCCAGCCAGCTCTGGGAAAGCCCCGTCAGCGGCAGGCCGTCGCAGTCGTAAAAGTTTCCCCGCGCCGCAGGCAGGCGGAGGACCGCTTCGCTCTGCGCCGCCGCCCGCACGGCGTACTCCGTGTTCGAGCAGAGCCAGTACAACCTGCAGACCACCGCCGCAAACCCCAGCAGCAGCGCCCCGTACAGCGCAAGCACTCTCCGGCCTGACATAAAAAGCCCCCCTTCCCTGCCCGGTAGTATGGGCAGAAAAGAGGGACGGTACACAAAAGAGGCAGAGCCTCCGAAGAAGCTCTGCCTCAGATACTGAAACAGTATGCGCGTTTTGGGAAAGGCTGCGGCTTAGTACATGCCGCCCATACCGCCCATGTCACCGCCAGCGGCAGCAGGAGCAGCCGGGGGTTCGGGCAGATCGGCCACGAGGCTCTCGGTGGTCAGCACCATCTCAGCGACGGAGGCTGCGTTCTCCAGAGCGGAACGGGTGACCTTGGTGGGGTCAACGATGCCAGCAGCGATCATATCGTCCACAAAGACCTCGTTCTGAGCATCAAAGCCGTAGTTGGGCTTGTTGGCAGAGATGATCTTGTCGATGATGACACTGCCCTCGAGGCCGGCGTTCAGCGCAATCTGGCGAACCGGCTCCTCCAGCGCTTTCAGCACAATCTTGACACCGGTCTTCTCGTCGCCCTCGGCGGTTTCCAGCATCTTGTCGAGCACCTTCGCTGCGTTCAGCAGAGCCACACCGCCACCGGCGACCAGGCCCTCCTCGACCGCCGCCTTGGTGGCAGCAAGCGCGTCTTCAATCCGCAGCTTTTTCTCCTTCATCTCGACCTCAGTGGCCGCGCCGACCTTGATGACCGCAACGCCGCCCGCCAACTTCGCCAGGCGCTCCTGCAGCTTCTCACGGTCGAAATCCGACGTGGTGGTTTCGATCTGGGCACGGATCTGATGGACACGGCTCCTGATCTCCTCGGAGTCGCCGGCGCCGTCGACAATGATGGTGTTCTCCTTCTGGACCTTGACCTGACGCGCACGGCCCAGCATATCCATCGTGGTCTCCTTCAGATCGAGACCGAGCTCATCCGAAATCACCTGGCCGCCGGTCAGGATCGCGATATCGCGCAGCATATCCTTGCGGCGATCGCCGAAGCCCGGCGCCTTGACCGCAACACAGGTGAAGGTGCCGCGCAGCTTGTTGACGATCAGAGTGGACAGCGCCTCGCCCTCGACGTCTTCAGCAATGATGACCAGCTTCTTGCCGGATTGCAGAATCTGCTCGAGCAGCGGCAGGATATCCTGAATATTCGAAATTTTCTTATCGGTGATCAGCAGATAGGCATCGTCGATGACCGCTTCCATCTTGTCCGTATCCGTCACCATGTAGGGGGTGATATAGCCGCGGTCAAACTGCATGCCCTCAACGACCTCGGAATAGGTCTCGGCGGTCTTGGATTCCTCAACGGTGATGACACCGTCGGCGGAAACCTTCTCCATTGCCTCGGCAATCAGCTTGCCGATCGTGGCATCGCCCGCGGAAATGGTCGCCGCGCTCGCGATGTCATCTGCACCGCTGACCTTCTTGGAGTTGGCCTTGACCTCCTCGACAACCGCGTCAACAGCCTCCTGAATGCCCTTCTTGACACCCATCGGATTGGCACCGGCAGCCACATTCTTCATGCCCTCGCGGATCAGCGCCTGCGCCAGCAGCGTCGCGGTCGTGGTACCGTCACCAGCCACATCGTTGGTCTTGGTCGAGACCTCCTTGACCAGCTGTGCGCCCATGTTCTCAAACGGATCGTCCAGCTCGATCTCCTTCGCGATGGTAACACCGTCGTTCGTGATCAGCGGCGCGCCGAACTTTTTGTCCAGCACCACATTGCGGCCACGCGGACCAAGCGTAATTTTCACGGTATTGGCGAGCTGGTCCACACCGGACTGCAGCGCCTTGCGCGCATCTTCGCCAAACAGAATCTGCTTCGACATAACATATTCCTCCCAGCAAATTGATTATTCCACAACGGCCAGAATATCGTTCTGGCGGACGATAGTATACTCCACGCCGTCCACTTTGACTTCGGTGCCGGAATATTTGCTCGTCAGCACCTTGTCGCCAGGCTTGACATACATGGTGACCTCTTTGCCTTCCACAACACCGCCGGGGCCAACGGCCACCACTTCGGCCACCTGAGGCTTCTCTTTGGCGGATCCGGCCAGGATGATGCCACTCTTCGTGGTCTCCTCGGCTTCGGTCATCTTCATCACTACTCGGTCAGCAAGCGGTTTGATCGTCATGCTGAAACGCCTCCTTCATTTTTTGCAGTGTTAGCACTCCGTTCCCTCGAGTGCTAAAATCTATTTTAATCAAATCGCTGGAAAAATCAAGAGGAAAAAGAAAATTTCTCCGATTCTTCATAATTTTTTAACATTCTATCCCGGCAGGCAGCACAAACCGGCACGCACCCGGCAAAACTTCAAAAGCAACCCGCCTCTCCCGGAAGCATTCGCCGTCCACCGTGACAGCCACCGGTTCCGTCGCCGTCACCGTCATCCGCCGTCCGCGCATCATATGGACATAGGGCAGGCTGCCGTGCGTGCCGCGCCGATAATGCTTCAGAAAGCGCAGCGCCTCCGGCCGCCGCACGACATCCACCAGCACAAAATCCAGCTCACCGTCGTTCGGAGCCGCCTCCGGCGCGCCGCGATAACCGCCACCGTAATACTGTCCGCTCGCCGCGAGTGCAAAGAAGAATCGCCCCTTCCGTTCGACGCGCCCTTTCTCCGTCTCCATCTCGACACGCAGCACGTGGCCGAGACGATGAAAAAACACATCCGCGATCGCCAGTGTATAGGCCGAGGAGCCGCTCACCAGCGGCCAGTTTTTATATTTTTTCATCTTATCCGCCACATCTGCGTCCATCCCAACGGCGCAAATATCCAGCGAAAGCAGTGACTCGCCGGTTTCCTCCCGCGTACAGCGGATGACATCCATCGGCACAGCCCGCCCTTCGATCAGCGCCTCGACCTGTCGGAACGCCTCCCCGCCAAACAGACGAACATAATCGTTTGCGGAGCCGCAGGCCACCGACGCAATTTCAACCTCCGCATAGGGCGGAACGCCGTTGAGCACCTCCATCAGCGTTCCGTCGCCGCCGCAGGCATACAGCCGCACCGGACCGCCTGCTGCACAGGCCTCCGCCGCTATCCGTGTCGCCGCACCCGGCCTATTTGTGATCCGAATATCGTATGTACCCGCATGAGCATCAAACCACGCCCGGATTGCCGGTGCCAGTTTCAGCGCATCTCCGCGCTTCCCCGCCCGGGGATTGAGAATAAATACATGCCGCATCCTTCCAACAACCCCCGCTTTACCGAAAATACATATAGAGCTGACATTTCAACATGCCGTTATAGAGCTTACGGCGCTTGTCCGCCTTGCGGCCGAACAGCATCTCAAACTCCTCGTGCGGGCTGATGATGCCATAGCTCCAGCCCGTCTTCGGCACAAAGACGCGGCCCATCTCCCGATAGAGCGTCTCGGCCGCTTCCACGTCCAGCAGTCGTTCGCCATAAGGCGGGTTACAGAGCACCACACCCCGCTCCCCCTCCGGTCGGAACCGCCGCAGATCCTCACAGGCGGTCGTCAGGCAATCGCCGACGCCCGCCTTTCCCGCGTTTTCCTCCGCCAGCCGCAGGCAGGACTCGTCGACATCGCCGCCCCAAAGGGCGCAGGGGCGATCCTGCTGTTCAAAGCTCTTTGCCCGCAGCCGCTCCTCGCGGAAGCAATCAGCCGGAACTGCTTTCCAGTCCATCGCCGTAAATCGGCGGCGAATCCCCGGTGCAATCCGCCGAGCCGCCAGTGCCGCCTCGATCAGCAGTGTACCCGAGCCGCAGCAGGGATCCAGAATATGTTCCGCGTTTCGCACCCGCATGAGATCGCCGATCGCGGCGGCGAGCGTCTCCTTGATCGGTGCGCCACCCGCGTTTGCGCGATAACCACGCTTGTGCAGTCCTGCGCCGCTCGTGTCGATCAGCAGGGTGGCCTCGTTCTTGAGGATCGTGAACTGAATCTGAAACAGCGCGCCGCTCTCTTCAAACCAGGAGGTGTGATACCGCGACTTCAGCCGCTCCACCACTGCTTTCTTCACAATCGACTGGCAGTCCGGGATGCTGTGCAGCGCGGAATTCAACGACCAGCCCTTGACCGGAAAACGGTCGTGCTCCCCGATCCAATCCTCCCAGGGCAGCGCCCGCACGCCTTCAAAAAGTTGATCGAACGTCTCAGCCGGAAAGCTACCCAGCAGCAACTGAATCCGTTCAGCATAGCGCGAGCCGATATTGGCACGCGCCATCATCGCGCAGTCGCCGGAAAAGAGCACACGGCCGTTTTGGGGCCGGACGTTTTCAGCCCCCATCCGCCGCAGCTCATCTCCCAGAATCCCCTCCACACCGAACAGGCAGGGGGCGCAGAATTCCCACATCGTTTTCATAGTCCAAATTTCTCCGCACTCATTTTGACAATCACGCCCTCACGCAGCGCAGCGAGCAGATCGTCGTTGTCCTGTATATCACGGCCGGTGAAGAAACCGCCTCGCGCCAGATCCTCATATTCATGGAAATCCGAGCCGCCGACCTTCAGCAGCCCATAGCGCTCCGCCCACTGCGCCGTGATAAAGTTACGGGAATCGTGACGCAGATTGCCGTTGAAGGTCTCGATGCCGTCCAGCAGATCGGGCGGTACAACACGCATCTGGTTGCGAAAAGGATGCGCCTGGAACAGCAGCATCCCGTTCTCCCGTACCAGCCGACTGACCGCCCGGATATCCAGCTGGAGCAGTTCCGGATGTGCGAGCAGGAAATCCTTTGTAACACCATAGATCAGGTAATCATTCGGATCGCCCTCCACGTTCAGCTCCATGCCGAACAGCACCCGCAGCCGATCACCCGCTGCCTCGCGAACAGCCAGATAGCCGTTATAAAACCAGTTAACCTGCTCCTCCCAACCGGCATCCCGCATATAGGTAAACCCATAGTGGGAAAAATGATTGGTAATCACCACGCCGGTGTATCCCTCGCGGATATAGAGTTTCGCGAGTTCCGCCGCCGAAATATTGCCGCATGGACTGATCTCTGCAGTGTGGGCATGTGCCTCCCAACAATACAACCCCATCGTATCCTCCTCCATAGACCGGCTTCGCCGGGCCTTGACCGCTCTTCGGCTGTCGATGTTTTAGTATATCCCGAAGTCAGGTAAATGTCCACCCAAAGATGTACGAAAGTGGATGCCCGATATCAGCAAAGGGGGAACCGGCTGGTCCCCCCTTCTATCCGTTTTCCATTTTCACAAGCCGACTGCCGCCCGAAAGCTTATTTCCCGTCGAACTCCTTCAGGAACCACTCCCGCAGCTCAGCCACCTCAGCACGGTTCTCCGGAACCGTCGCATAAGCCGCGACAAAATTCTTCAGCGAACCGTTGTAACCCGTGTGCAGGAAGCTGGAGGCACGAAGCGCCTCATATTCCTTTCTGCTGATACAGGTCGTATAGATAAAGGTACGGCCGCGTCTCGTCGCCTGAATATATCCTTTCTCTACCAGACGGCGCAGGAACGTCGAGATGGTGGCATTTTTCCAGCCGATGGTGGCGGAAAAATGCTCGAGGATCTCATGGGATGTAATGGTTTCCGTCTGATTCCAGAGCCAATCCAATACCATATATTCAGCATTGGAAACCTGCTTCTCAATCGCCATACATGTTGCCTCCTGTTAATTTCATTTGTTCCTCTCCCTGAGGGGGTGTCTTTTTCCGTTGACACATTCGGAATACACCGCCTCAAGGTTACAATACGTCATATCATTTGTCAAGCCGTTTTAATGGATTTTCGAAAAAATCAATGCAGAACCAATGACGTCTTTTTTTATTGTGTCATAAACAGTCCAATTTGTCAAGACGCCCCATTTATTTTACATACGGAACAGGATCCTGTTCCGTGCCGTTGTAACGCACCTCAAAATGCAGATGTGCGCCAAAACTGTTGCCAGTATTGCCGACACGGGCAATCAACTGCCCCTGCGTCACCCGGTCACCCGCCTGCACAAGAATTTCACTGCAATGGGCATACATCGTCGAATAGCCGTTTCCATGATCAATCAGGACATAGTAGCCGTAGCCGCCGCCGTAACCCTCGGTATTGACGCTGACCACACGGCCGCCGTCCGAGGCGAGGATATCCTTGCCGAACACGCCGTTCCCGGAGATATCAATACCCGCATGCAGCTTGCCACTTCGATAGCCGAAAGGCGACCAGACCGTCCGGCAGGAAGGCAGCGGCCAGATAAACTTGCCGGTCGCCACACCGCGGCTCGCCTCCGGATTCACCTCATAAGCGCCGACGGCGATCACCTCATCCACCGCTTCTTTCTGCACCACGGTGGAAAGGATCTCACGGGACTGCTCCACGCCATCCACATACACCACATCGGCGGTCACCAGGCGCTCGCCGTCCTGTCCTTTCACCCTGGTACCACGATAGCCGATATATTTGCGCGTGTCCCGCACCGTGGAGGAAGCATAGGGGATCGACTCTGTATAGGACTCACGCCGGATCACCTGTACCCCGAGATAGAGCCGACCGTTTTCATCTCGCGACACCAGCCGCTCATAAAGTGCTTCGTTGGTCGAAATCGACGAAACCGGATAAAGCCCGTCGATAATCTCTACCGCTGGAATAAAAGCTGCCTTCTCCTCCGCACTGCCGCTGAGATGCGAAGCCAGAATGCCATCCAGCATCGTTTCCAGCACCTCACGGGAGAACACGGCCGCTTCGAACTCGCCGTCAACATAAAGACCGCTCACCTGCGCGATGGCGTCCACCGACCGGCTCAAAATTTTATCGCAGACCGCCGCCTCGTCGAGCAATGCCTCCTGCTGCACCACGGTCAGCGTCAGTTTGGGCGAGCGCTCTACTGCAAACGAATGGTTGGCATCCAGAACTCGCCCCTCCGCCATCGCGGCAGCATTGTCAAATACCGACTCGTCGGTGATGTACCCGAGCGCATGCCCGTCATATTCCAGTTCAAGCGCAAAAGTTGTACCGCTCCAATATTGCAGCGTCAGCATCAGCAGAAAGGCTGCGGCAACCGGCGCCAGCAGATTGCCGAAAGAAATCAACGCCTTTCGGTGACGGCGGAACGCCAACCAGGGGAGACAGAGTGCCTGCAAAACGCCGAGCAACGGACGGCGTTCTGCCGCAGACCGGACAACAGGGCCCACCATCCGGAAGCCCTCCCGGAGCCGCCGTCCCTCCGCAGCCAGCGCCCGCAGATGGCGCAGCAACAAAAAATCTGCCAGACGCGTCACTTTCTGCCAAGCGGGACGGCAGACACGCACCAGCCGTCTGCCTGTATATCGGGAAAACCGAAGCGTATGTACCCCGGTGATATAACAAATACGATAGCTTTTTCCAAAAGCCGGGCGGAGAGCACGGCGTCGGAAATCCGCCAGCCCCCGGCGAAAAGCAGCCGTCCGGACATAAGACGACTGCGGCTGTGCGTCGGTCTGCACGTCTGTCGGTTCCATCGTGTACCTCTCCCCCTTTCTCCTGCTCAAAAGGTTACAACTTTGTAACAATCTCTTCCCTATTTTACCGCAAAACGAAGAAAAAGCAACCCTCTTTTCAAAAGTTTAGCTATTCTGCACAACATTCTCCCGTTCCCTCGTTCATTCCAGGAGAAGAACTGGTGGATTTCCATAATAATTTTTTGGAAAATCTTCCGTACATTCCGAGGCGTCCTGTCCTTCCGGATTGCAAAAGTAAAAACAGGCGATGCCAAATGGCATCGCCTGTTTTT
>USLV01000039.1 GCA_900555705.1 uncultured Oscillospiraceae bacterium
ACGAGATGTAGAGAGGTCTCGTGGGCTCGGAGATGTGTATAAGAGACAGACCCTGCCTTTGCCGCGGAATAGGCCACCTCGCAGGATGCGCCGGTTACGCCCCACATCGAGGACACGTTTACGATGGAACCGCTGTGCCGCCGGATCATCTCCGGCAGCACGAGGCGACTCGCATAGGCCGCACCGTTCAGATTGGTTCCAAGTATGCACGTCCACTGCTCCGGCGTCAGATCCGTAAACAGACCATAAGCGGCGGCGCCCGCATTGTTGACCAGCACCTCTATCGGCCCAAGTGTTCCGGCAACCGTTTCGATCATCCGCTGGACCTCCTCGTACCGGCTCACATCTGCCTGGACAGCCAGCACATCGGTCAGCTTTTCCAATTCTCGTACCAGCGATTGTACCTGCTCTTCCGATTGATGATAGCCGATGGCTACTCGATACCCCTCCTCTGCAAAGCGGCGGGCAGCCGCGCGGCCGATTCCACGGGATGCACCGGTAATCAGTACCGTTTTGTTCATGCTTCTTCCCCTTTCATCAATACCGGCAGCAGCCGTGAAAATAGGCGGAACGCCGTCGGCAGGGCGTATTCCTCTGCAAGCTGCCGAAGGTTGACCCATACATAGCCCGTGGGCGGTTCGAACCATTCAAGAGAAACCCGATAGCCGATCATATGCCACTCCACATGCGTAAAGATATGTTTACCCGGTTCCAGCGCAGTATAGTGTGCCGGGCTGCCGCCCAGCGTTTGCAGCAGTTCGGCCGCTTTTTCCGGCTCGATGTGGCCGGGCAGATTCGGCAACTCCCAAAGCCCCGCCAGCAGCCCCTCGGCAGGACGCCGATGCAACAATACACGCGGCACCGACTCGTTCGAAATAGCAACCAACACCGTGTGTTCCTCGATACGGCGTGGCTTTTTTGGTGCCCGGACCGGCAGCTCAGCCGCAATGCCCGCCGCATGTCCCGCGCAGACCGCCCGTACAGGACATGTCTCACAGCGGGGTATGGTATTGGGCAGACAGACCCGCTCCCCCAGCTCCATCAACGCCTGATTGAAAGCGCCCGGCCGATCCGGCGGCAGAAGAGAAGCCGCCAATGTCTGGAACTGCTTTTTGACTGCGGGACGGGTGATATCCTCCCGGTTCGCAGTCAGCCGGGCCAGCACTCGCAGCACATTACCGTCCACAGCTGGGACCGGGATGTTGTAGGCAATCGAGGCAACCGCTCCGGCTGTGTATTCGCCGATGCCGGGCAGCGACAGCAGCGCGGTATAATCCGCCGGCAGTTCGCCGCTATACAGCTCGGCCATTTGCCGGGCAGCTTTTTGCAGGTTGCGGGCGCGACTGTAATAGCCGAGTCCTTCCCACAACTTCATAAGCGCATCCTCCGGCACCTCTGCCAATGCCTGCACTGTCGGAAGTGCCGTCATGAACCGCTCGAAATAGGGGATTACCGCTTCAATCCGCGTCTGCTGCAGCATGATTTCCGAAACCCACACATGATAAGGGGACGGCGACTTCCGCCACGGAAGCGGGCGTTTGTTTTTCTCAAACCAGTCGATCAGATCCGGAACACCGGCGGCCAGAGATTGCGTGCTATCCATAAAAGACTCCTTTTAGAAAAGGGGCGGACCGTTTCGTCCGCCCCTCCCGCTGTCGAAAAATTTATTTGGTGCCGAAGATGCGGTCGCCCGCGTCGCCAAGACCAGGCACGATATAGCCGTGGTCATTCAGCCGCTCGTCCTGCGCCGCACAATACACCCGCACATCCGGATGTGCGGCCGACAACGCCGCAATCCCCTCCGGCGCCGCGATGATGCACATGAACCGGACGCTGCGAGGTCCCCGCTGCTTGATCTGCGTGATGGCATCGATGGCCGAACCGCCGGTCGCGAGCATCGGATCCAGCACAATGACGTCCCGTTCTCCGATATCTCCCGGCAGCTTGCAGTAATATTCCACCGGCTTCAGCGTTTCCGGGTCGCGATAGAGACCGATATGGCCGACACGGGCAGAGGGCACCAGCTCCAGCGCGCCGTCTACCATGCCGAGACCGGCCCGTAGAATCGGCACGAACGCCAGCTTCCGTCCCGCCAGCATCTTACAGACCGTTTGTGTGATCGGCGTCTCCACCTCAACGTCGCAAAGCGGCAGATCCCGCGTTGCCTCGTAGACCATCAGTTCCGTGATCTCCTGGATCAACTCCCGAAATTCCTTCGAACTGGTCTCCTTCTTCCGGATCAGCGCCACCTTGTGCTGAATCAGCGGGTGATCCGCCACAAAAATCTGATTCTCCATCTTCCGCATCCTCCGTTGATATGAAATAAAATTGATTCCGTTGTTATCCGCGGGCGAGACGTTCACGTTCCGCCTGCGGCAGCCGCAGATACATCGGCATCAGCCGCTCAGCCGTCACGGTTTCACCATCCGTTGCCATCCGGGCTGCCTCCGCCGCAACACCGGTCGCAGACTGATAGCGCATTGCTTCCGGCGCCAGCCACAATTCCGGAACGATGTCCCGCAGCGCCGTATAACAGAGCGCCGCGCCGTCCCCCATCAGCCAGACCGGCTCCTGATACGCACACAGTCTTTCCCCAAGCACTGCGACGGAAATTGCCTCATCCGGTGTCAGGCGGGACAGCACACCGCCGGAGAGACGGAAGCAGGCGGTGTATACCTGTCCGCAGCGGGCATCCATCACACCGCAGACAATTCCCTCGAATGGACAGCTGTCGACGTTGTGAGCGATGGCCGCCAGTGTCGACACCGGTGCACACGGCTTATTCTCTGCAAAGGCCATTCCCTTCACAGCGGAAACGCCAATACGGACACCGGTGAAGGAGCCGGGACCGGCGGAAACTGCCAGCAGGTCGATCTCGGACAGCGACAGCGCGGCGTTGTGCAGCATATCATCCAGCATCGGCATCAGCGTCTGACTGTGCGTCATCTTCCGGTTTATCGAAGAACAGGCCAGCACGCGGCCATCCTCTGTCACTGCACAGGAGGCCGGACCCGCTGAGCTGTCAATCGCCAGTATTCTCATTGTCCGTCCTCCTCTCTGTTCAGCTGCCTGATCCGTCGGGTCGTATCGTCCAGACGCTCGAAATGAATCCGGACGGTATGCGGCGGCAGCGCGGCCTCGATGTTCTCGCTCCACTCGACAGCCAGAATACAGCCCGCGTCCAGATAATCAAAAAAGCCGGTGGAATAGAGATCCTCCCAGCCGGAAACCCGATACATATCAAAATGCACCAGAGGCGGCTGTCCGCCGTATTCATGAACCAGCGCAAAGGTTGGGCTCGACACCTCGGCGGACAGGCCGCGGCCTGCGGCCATCCCGCGAACGAATGCCGTTTTTCCCATACCGAGGCCGCCATACAGCGCCACAACATCCCCCGCGGCGAGCAAGGCCGACACTTCAGCGCCAATCTGCTCGGTTTCCGCCGGAGAACGGCTTGTCCATTCCCGCACGATACAGCCTCGCCCCTTTCTCTTTCGGTTCTCGCCGGTTTCCGTCGAAAAAACGAATGCTTTCAATTAGTATAGCATGTTTTCGAAAAAAAGGAAAGAGGGTTCTTGCATACCGTTCGAAAAAACTGTATACTAAGGAAAATACGAGATGGAGAGGAGAAATGGGAATGCGCAGGGTGTTGGCCGGATTGTGGGCATTTATACGCGGTAGCAATAAGCTGTTGATTCTGCTCTGTGCTGTTTCCTCGGCCTACGGCGTGCTGCTCGTCTATTCGGCCGCGCATTCGGCCGGTTTTTCTAAAAGCGGCGTTGTCATGCAGATCGGCGCCTCCGTCGCCGGACTGCTGCTGGCATTGATCATCTCCAGCATCGACTATGAGGCGATTTGCAGTATCTGGCCGGTATATGTTGTCGGTTCGCTGATTCTGATGATTTTGACCTTTACGCCGCTCGGTCTCAATGTGGCGGGAACCGACGATACCGCCTGGATCGGAATCCCGCCCGGTTCAGACGATCCTTTCCTTACCATTCAGCCATCTGAGCTGATGAAAATTGTTTTTATCATCACGTTCTCCAAACATCTTGCCTATGTGCGGGAGCATGTCAGCCGCCCGTTGACGGTTCTCGGCCTCTGCGCCCACGGCCTCTTCCCCGCTGTTCTTGTCTTTTTGCAGGGGGATGACGGCACTGCGTTGGTTTTTCTCTGTATCTTCGCCTCCATGATGCTGGTATCCGGGCTGAAGGCACTCTATTTTCTCGCAGCCGGAACCGGTATTGCCGCCATGATCCCGGTTGTCTGGAACCATCTGGATCAGCAGAAAACCGACCGCATACTGGCGCTCATCTATCCGGAGCAGTATCTCGCAACCACCGGATGGCAGCAGGATCACGCGCTGACCGCCATTGGAAGCGGTCAGCTCTGGGGTGTCGGCTATCTGGAGGGCGGTGGACACGGACTTTATGCCCGGAACAATGACTTTATTTTCACTGTCGCGGGAGAGGAATTTGGCTTTATCGGCGCCTTCGCTCTCTTTCTGCTGATTATCCTGATCGTGGTCGCGATGCTGATCGGCGCACTGCGGGCGAGAGACCGGCTCGGCATGTTTCTCTGCAACGGTATGATGGCGCTGATTGGATTCCAGTCCCTCATCAATCTGGGGATGAATCTGCGGGTTTTGCCGGTCATCGGGATTACGCTTCCGCTCTTCAGTGCAGGCGGCAGCTCGGTCTTTACACTCTATCTCGGTATCGGCCTGGCGCTCAGCGTCTGCTATGCCGGTCATCGGGAAATCGGCACCACACTCTTCACAAAAAAGCTATAATTTTTTGTGAAATCCACCTTTACAATCTGTTCCCCGTGTGGTATACTAAATTTGTTTCACTGAAAAGCTGTGTTCTGGTTTTGAAACCAAAGAAAGGATGGAATGGAAACATGAAAAAGAAGGTTTTGGCGTTGGCACTGTCTGCGCTGATGGTATTCGCGTTTTTTGCGCTGCCGATCTCTGCGGCTGGTCTGAATGACTTTGAGCAAAAGCTCATGGATAAGATCTCCGGCGTGGTGAATATCAACGGCACGGATGTCTATCTGCCTCCTGAATATGTGAATCAGGCGAAGAATTATTTCCTCTCTTATGATATGACCGAGGCGCAGTACAACGAGATTGTCGGTATTCTCGATGAGGCGATCGCGTTGGTGAAGGAGAACGCCCCTGACGGTGTGTTTGCTTTCCAGAAACTTTCTTCCGACATGAAGAAAAAAGTTCTGGCCTATGGTAAAGAGGCAGTTGCTGTTGTCGGGTTGACCATGACCTATGACGGCAAGAACATCAAAATTGTCAACAAGGACAACGTCGTTGTGTTTGAGGATACCCCTGCTGTGAAGACCACCGGCGTTGCCGCGGATTTCACTATGCTGTGGGTTGCGGCGGGTACGCTGACCGTGCTGTTGGCTGCGGCAGTTGTAGTTTCCAAAAAGGCCTCTCTGTTCTCGAAATAAGATGAGACGCCAACGCAAGCTGAAAAAAGTAGTGGCATATATCCTTATGCCACTACTTTTTGCCATGATCGGTTATTTTCTCATTTACGTGGTTTGCCTGCCGGTGATCCGTCCGATGCTCTCGGTTTTCGATATGATGACGCTCGAGGAATCGCCGGATTTTGAACGGCAGCCGGACTTTGAGCAGTTGTTTTTCCCGGAGGGTATTCCCGACGACGATTCGCCAGAAACAGACAGTATTCCCGCCGGAGACATCACTTTCCCACAGTACAATACCTGTTATGGTGAGATTGAAATCGTCGATGCAGGTATCAAAGCGCCGCTTTATTATGGAGATACAGCGGCAGTCTTAAAGCGGGGCGCGGGGCAGTATATCGGCAGCAGCTTTCCCGGCTGCGGTTCGACAGTGCTGGTTGGCGGGCACAATAATACCTATTTTCACGGACTCAAGGATGTGGAAATTGGCGACCAGATTACACTGCGCACACATTATGCTACCTATGTTTATGAAGTAACCGATATGTCCATCAAAAAGCACAATGACCGGTCGGCCTATGATCTGGGGGCCTCCAGGGAGACGCTGGTACTCTACACCTGCTATCCCTTTAATATGCTCGGCCTGACCCCCGACCGCTATTTTGTAACCGCGCGCCTGGTTTCCGGGCCGTCGGTGGAAATTTATCAATAAGCGAGGTTGCCCTTCTTGTCCAGTCATGTCCGTACCGTCCGGTACGTCATCAGCTATTTTCTCGCCTTTGTTCTCTCCCTCAGTCTCGTTGTTGCAGCGCTGTCCGGTATTGCGGTTGCCACTATCGGGCGTCCGGCGTTCCTGATTTCCTGTCTCAACAAAAGCGGCTATTACATCCGTACTGCCGCGGAGATCGAGGGTTACTATTATGAGATCAATGGCCTGCCCGGAGGTATGCCGGAAGAGGTGTTTTCCGGTGCGGTTGAGCAGTTGACGCTGCGTTCCAATGTAGAGACCGCCGTTCAGGCTGCCTATCGCGGCGAAGACTATGTGCTGAATCGGTCATCGCTTCAGGCGGAGCTTTACCAGCGTTTTGTTGACTACGCTGTGTCTCATGACTATACACTGACGGAGGAAGTTCGGCGGAATTTGCAGAATATGGCCGAATATTGCATCAACGATTATCAGCAGCATATGTTGAATCCCTATCTGCTGCAAGCAATTCGGTATATTTCTCCGTTTATTGGCTATCTTCCCTATCTGCTGGCCGGTTCCCTGCTGCTCAGCTTTCTGCTTGCGGTATTTCTCTATGCTATTCGGCTGTACAAGCACCGGGCTGTCCGTCTGATGCAGTACAGCCTGTGCGGCGCGGGCTGTATGTTGGTGGTGGTGCCTGCGGTGATCCTGTGTTCCGGTATCATCGGTCGTCTGGCGCTCACCTCGCAGTCGCTGTATGGTCTGGCCACTGTCTATCTGACCAGCCTGCTCACCAGTTGCCTCTACACCGGCCTTGCACTGATTGTTGTCGCTACCACGGTTGTCATGCTTCTCTATCGACTGCTGAAACACCGTGTATCATAAGAAGTATAAATAACGGAGGATACACATATGGAAATCTCACTTTCAAAACTGTTTGCCATTCTCTGGCGGCGTGTGGGCATCCTGCTCATCTGCGGCCTGGTGGGGCTGGTCGCTGCGTTCTCTATCAGCGAATTTCTGATTCATCCGTCTTATACCACATCACTGAAGATGTGTGTGCGAAATGTCAACACGAAGGAAGTCGACATCTCGGACCTCAACTATTATCAGAAAGTTGTGACCACTTATACCGAATGGCTGGATTCCTATCCCTTTTATGAGGTTGTTTCGGAGAAGAGTGGTCTGAATTACTCCCCTTCCGAGATCGGTCGTATGATCTCCATCTCAGTTCTGAACGACACCGAAAATTTCGAAATCAGGGTCACTGCTCCGAACCCCAGTGATTCCAAGATGATTGCGGATACCATTGAGCTGGAAGCACCGGCCCGTGTCGCCTATTTCGAACAGGAGGCGGCTGTCAAGACGGTGGAAAGTGCCCGTATCCCTGGTGCGCCCTCTTCGCCGAATGTAACGCGAAATACGGTTCTCGGGTTTCTAGTCGGTCTGGTGCTGGCCGGAGTTGTCGTTGTCCTGCGGGAGATGCTGGACAGCCGCATCAAGAGCGAGGAAGATCTGTCGCAGATGTTCGATATTCCGCTGCTCGGCTCGATTCCCGGCTTTGGAGAGACGTCCAGAAAAAAGACTGCCTCCAAGCCGCAGGCGTAATCTCAGAAGGGAGTGTAATCGAACATGGCTAAACATAAACAGGATGGCGCCAACATCGCCGCCGATCTGGATTCTGATCTCCGTTTCCGCGTGTCCGAATCTTATAAGTCTATCCGCACGAACCTTACCTTCTCGCTTATCAAATCCGGCTGCAAAACCGTCATCATCTCCAGCTCACTGCCGAGTGAGGGGAAATCGACGGTGGCGGTCAATATTGCGATCTCGCTCGCTCAGATGGATGTCCGGGTGCTGCTGATCGACTGCGATATCCGTAAGCCAAAGGTACATCGCTTCCTGTCTCTGCCCAGCGTGCCCGGGCTCAGTAACCTGCTCAGTTCAATGAACGATCTGAGCGAGGTGACCCATGAAACCAAATATGCCAATCTGGACGTTATCTGTTCGGGTACAACGGTTCCCAACCTGTCTCTTATACACATCTCCGAGCCCACGAGACCTCTCTACATCTCGT
>USLV01000040.1 GCA_900555705.1 uncultured Oscillospiraceae bacterium
CAGGCGGATGGGCGCGCTGATTGTGTTCGAGCGCAATACAAAGCTCGGCGAGATCGTCAACTCCGGCACGATTGTGGATGCCGATCCGACCGGCGAGCTGATCGGGAATATATTTTTTAATAAGGCGCCGCTGCACGACGGAGCCATGATTATGCGGGATGGCCGGGTGTATGCGGCCGGCTGCATTCTGCCGCTGACCGATAATCAGACGATCAGCAGCGACCTCGGAACACGGCACCGTGCAGCGGTTGGCATGAGTGAAAATTCTGACGCCATTGTTGTAGTGGTTTCGGAGGAGACCGGCACCATTTCCATGGCGGTTTCCGGCGATCTCAAGCGGAATTTCAGCATCGAAGCGCTGCGTGTTGCACTGGAAAACGGTATGCTGGTTGACCACAGCCGCTCGGAGGAGGAAGACGGCACGAAACCGCGGTTCCGGCTGTTCGGGAGGAGGAAGTCCAAATGAAAAAATTCTCTCTGAACCGTCTGATGCATAACGATCGCATCATGATTATCTTTTCGTTTGTGGCGGCTGTGCTCATCTGGTTTGCCGTTGTTTCCGGGCCGGGCAATACCACGACTCGTTCCATCAAGTTTAATGTCAATACCGCCATCAGCAATGGGGAACTGCAGGTGATCGGTGCTGAGCCGGTCGAGGTCGAGGTCGAGGTCGAGGGGACACTCGCGGTGCTCTCTCAGCTGACCGCAGAGGATATCCGTGTAAGACTGGATGCGAGTGAAATTCAAGGGGTCGGCAATCAGGAGCTGACGGTCCTGGCTTCCCGCAACAGCAGCGAGACCGGCTATGAAATCCTGAACGTTTCTCCGAGTACAGTGACGGTATTTTGTGATCACTGGGTGGACGATGCGGTCTTTGTAGTGGAACCCGATATCTCGGCCGTCAAGGCGGAATCGAGCTTTACGCTCGGGGAGGCCACAGTGGATCAACAGGTATTGGCCGACGGAAATGTGACACTGCAGGGGCCGGAGAGTGTAATTAACCGGGTACATTCGGTGGTGGCACGGGTGACGGAGGAGGCCGTGATTGCCGAGCCAAGAACCTTTGCCGCGCAGCTGCTGGCGTTGGACGAGCAGGGGAAAGAGGTCGATCTCTCCCAGTGTCATGTGATGGCCTATGGCCGGAATGATGAGGGCGGCATTTCCGCCGAACTGACTGAGTTGACCGGCCGGACACTGGATGTCAGTGTCCCTGTGGAGACCTATCGCGAGGTTGTGTTTACCTATGATGTCGCGCACCAGCCGGCCGGACTGACAGATCTGTCATCGCTGGTGACGGTGACGCCGCCATCCATCACGCTGGTGGGTGACCGCGCGGCGCTGGAGGCCTGCGCAGATCAGCTGACGAATCTCGGTACGCTGGATTTTGATCAGATCAGCCCGGAGAACAATACTCTTACCATCCCGCTGAATTTGCCGGAGGATGTACGGGTGTTGGAAGGCGTGAGCGAGGTACAGATCACCTTTGACACGAAGAACTACCGTACCCGTACCTTTGAACTCAATCTCGAGGGAACCGAAGACTATACGCCGCTGGAATTCCGCAATGCACCGGAGGGTGTCACTATTACGCCACGCACCAAGACACTGAGCCTGACGCTGGTCGGCCCGAGAAGCACCCTAGCTTCCATCCGGGAGAAGGATCTCTCCGTCGTGATCGATATGAGCGAAAACGATGTTGGTTTTATCAAATATCTGGTGCGGGTAAACATCCGGGATTACAATAACGTTTGGGTCTACTATGGCGAGGAGAACGCGGACGGCTTTGAAATTTATGTGACGGTTCAGTAGAGAGAAGGGAGGCGCGGACAGTGAAAAGAGCATGGCTGGTACTGCTGGTTTTTGTGATGCTGTTTTCCTCCGGCTGTGCCGCCCTTGGAATGGATGTCGAGACCCAGCTTCGCCCGCCGCTGACAGCGGGCGGACAGGAAGAGATTCAAAAGGCGCTTGGCGCCTATATCGCGGATTCCGGGATGCAGGACAAATATGTTCTGAAATATCCGAAAACCGGTCAATACCGTTCGGCCTTCATTGTGGAGGATCTCGATGGTGACGGCAACGAGGAGGCACTCGCATTTTATCGGACCGGACCGGAGAGCAATCTGACGCATATTAACCTGCTGCGACAGGCAGAAGGCAAATGGCGGTCGGTTTTCGACATTGAGGGAATCGGGACGGATATCGACAGCGTCACCTTCGGGGATTTGAACGGTGACGGCTGTCTGGAGCTGTTTGTCGGCTGGAGCATGTATAACAGCCGCAATTACCAACTGGTACTGTATTCGCTGAACAGCAACGTTTTTACCGAGCGGTTCAGTGACAGCTACTCCGCTCTTGTGGTCGGAAGCCTGACCGAGCGGGGGCGGGATGACTTCCTGTTGCTGCGCATCAGCGCTGAAACCGGCGGTGTCACCGCGCAGCTCTGGTCGATGCAGGAGGATTTTATCATCCAGCGGACAAGCATTGAGCTGGATGCCTATATCCAGCAATTCCTGAATATTCGGTTGATGCCGCTGTCTGACACGGTCAATGGCGTCTATGTCGATTGTGTACGGAGCGACGGCATGATGACCGAGCTGCTTTATTGGGACGGCAGCGTATTGAAAGCGCCCTTCTATGGAACCGGTGCTAACGGCGCGCCCCTCACGCTGCGTCCGGTTCGCATTCCCTCCTCGGATATCGACGGCGATGGGCAGCTGGAATGGCCGCGGTGCCGTCTGCTGCCCGGTTATGAGACGGCGGAGGGCAACAACGACCAGTCTGTCCGCTGGATCACCACTTTTTCGAGCTGGGATTTTGAGAACAGGCAGCCGGTGGACAAGTTTTCCTGCATCTACAACAGCGTGGATGGCTATTATCTCGGTTTGCAGGAGCAGATGATGGAGGGCATTACCACTACCTATGACGCAGGAAAGCGTCTGCTGGAGCTCTGCCGGATGGAGGACTGGCAGCCGGGCGAGGCATTCCTCGCGATCAAAACGGAATCACTGGGCGCCTCCGACGAGGAGAGCTCCGAGCCGGAGGATGAGCGGGAATTTCTTTTTCTGGCAGAGAGCAATGCGGTTCGCTATAGCGTCTGGATCAGTGAAACGGCGCCGTATTCACTCAATATGGAAAGCGTTCGCTATATGTTGACAATGCTGCTGGAATGAGGAGGGGAAGGCCATGAAAAAAATACTGGTTTGTGAGGATGAGGTCGCGATCCGCGAATTTGTTGTCATCAATCTGCGCCGCGCGGGATACGATGTGGTGGAGGCTGGTTCCGGCGAGGAGGCGCTGCAGCGCTATGACGAGGCGGCCGACAGCATCGACATCGCGCTATTGGATGTGATGCTGCCCGGGATGGACGGCTTTGCCGTCTGCCGGAGCCTGCGGGAGAGAAGCGATTCCATGGGGATCATTATGCTCACCGCCCGTACACAGGAGATGGAGAAGGTCGGCGGGTTGATGATGGGGGCAGATGACTATGTGACCAAGCCTTTCAGCCCCTCAGAGCTGGTCGCACGTGTGGATGCCCTGCATCGCCGGGTGGTGAATGCGCGGTCGCGCAGCCAGGTGAATTATATCGAGGAGATTGTCTCCGGCGATTTTGTGCTCAACCTGCGCAACCGCACGCTGAAAAAGCGTGGAGAGCCGGTCGAGCTCACACAGGTGGAATTTCAGATCATGGAATATTTCTTCACCAATCCCGGTAAAGCGTTGAGCCGGACGGATATCCTGAACCGGGTCTGGGGCGAGGAATATTTCGGCGAGGAAAAGATTGTGGATGTCAACATCCGTCGGCTGCGTATGAAGGTGGAAGACACCCCCTCTGAGCCGAAATATATTGTGACGGTTTGGGGCCTCGGCTATAAATGGTCGGAGTAATCCGGGATGTGTGAAACGGAGGTGAGGCCGGTTGGCAAAAGGCAGAATAGCCGCCAGAGGCATTACAAGGCGCTGGATGATCAACGGCCTTGCCGTGATCGTGATGGTGTTGTTTATCTTTGAGATCGCCTTTTTGGTCGCGATCCGCTTCTATTCCTATGACGCGGTGGAAAATGCGCTGTATACCCGCGCCAATGCCCAGTCCACGCTGCTGGGACAGTATATGCAGTCCTCGAACTTCGACTTTGCCTCCAATGCGCGGGAGCTTGTCGAGGGTTTCCTCGACAAGGAAAAAATGGAATTGCAGATTGTGGATACCAGTGGCCGGATTGTCGTCAGCTCCACCGGGTTCCCGCCCTATCAGGCGGAGGCCGCACCGGAGGATTATCGCGAGGCGCTCAAAGATCCGGCCGGAAAGGGTGTCTGGTGCGGAAAGAGCGGCGGAGAACCGGTGATGGCAATGAGCCTGCTTGTCCGTAACGGCAGCGGGGAGCTGATGGGGGCGCTGCGATATGTCGTATCGCTGACGCTGGTCAACCAGCAGATCATCCTTGTGTTGGTGATCACGCTGGTGGTCGGCGCGCTGATTATCTTTTTCATGATCCTCTCCAGCTCCTATTTCGTCAGCTCTATCGTCACGCCGGTGATGGAGATCGGCAGTGCCGCACGGCGGATTGCGCTTGGAGACTACAACTCCCGCATTGAGAAAAAATATGACGATGAGATCGGCGATCTCTGTGATACCATCAATTATATGGCGGGGGAGATCTCAGCCGCCGAGCAAATGAAAAACGACTTTATCTCTTCGGTGTCACACGAGCTCCGCACGCCCCTTACCGCTATCAAGGGCTGGAGCGAGACGCTGCGTCAGGCGGGGCCGGAGGATGCGGAGCTCACGGCGAAGGGACTGGATGTGATCGCCGGAGAGGCGGAACGGCTGTCCGGTATTGTCGAGGAGCTGCTCGATTTCTCACGGATGCAGAGTGGCCGGATGACCATGAAGTTCGAGCGAGTCGACATATTGGCCGAGCTGGAGGAGGCGGTATTCCTGTTCCGGGAGCGCGCCGGCCGTGAGGGGCTTTCGCTCGAATATGTGGAATCCCCGGTCTTGCCGCCGGTTCTTGGCGATCGAGATCGCCTCAAGCAGGTATTCATCAACATCATCGACAATGCCATTAAATATTCCAACAGTGGCGGCCGTATCCGGATTGAGGCAGCCGATATGGGAGAACATGTGCAGGTCGTTGTCAGCGACAACGGCGTCGGTATTGCCCCTGAGGATTTACCCAACGTCAAAACCCGATTCTACAAAGCCAATAAAACCCGTCCCGGCTCCGGGATTGGGCTGGCTCTCGCGGATGAGATTATCCGCCGTCACAAGGGAAGGCTGGATATTGACAGCCAACTGCATGTCGGGACCACCGTGACCATCACCCTGCCGGCTGCGCCGGCGGAAGCAGGATAACAGAAAGGAAGTCGCATTTGTCCATGTCTGAAAACCAGAACAAAATTGCATGCCGAAAAAAGACCTCGATCGGTGGTCAGGCGCTGATCGAGGGGATTATGATGCGCGGGCCGGAAACGACCGCCATGGCTGTTCGCCATGTCTCAGGGGAGATCATTCTGGAGGAGTGGCCGACCAGAGGAAAGACGAAACCCCGATGGATGAAGCTGCCGCTGATCCGCGGGATCTTCAACATGGTCGAGTCCATGGCCTTTGGCTACAAATGCCTGATGCGTTCGGCCGAGCTCTGTGGACTCGAGGATGAGGAGCCGGTCAAAAAGAAAAAGGAAAAAGAAAAAGCGGCGGTTGTGGAGACGGTGCCCGTCGGAGATAAGGCTTCTTCGGAGGCTGAGGCGGTATCCACAGAAACGGAGAAAGCCGAACCGGCAGCGCCGGAGGCGAAAAAGCCGGAGAAAAAGGAGCCCTCCAAGGCAGAACGGTTTTTTTTCAGTCTGGCGATGGTGATCAGCATGGTGCTGGGCATCGGTCTTGCTGTCGTGCTGTTTATGTGGCTGCCGACCTTCCTCTATAACTGGCTTCGGACGCTGGTGCCTGCGCTGGCAGACGGCCACCGGTGGTTCCAGAGCGTCTTTGAGGGGATTGTCCGTCTGATGCTGTTCATCGGCTATATATCTCTCGTCTCACTGATGAAAGATATCCGCCGGGTCTTTATGTATCATGGCGCCGAGCACAAATCCATCTTTTGCTACGAGGCTGGACTGGAACTGACAGTGGAGAATGTGCGGCGGCAGAGCCGCTTTCACCCTCGCTGCGGCACCTCTTTTATGGTGCTGATGCTGATCGTGGGGGTGTTCCTCTCCATGCTGATCCCGATCTATGACAACACGATTCTGCGCGTGACGATCAAGCTGCTGATGCTTCCTCTGGTGGTAGGTATTGGGTATGAGCTGATCAAGTTGGCTGGGCGAAAGGATAATGCCTTTACTCGCATCATCTCCAAACCGGGTATGTGGGTACAGCGCATCACCACCAAAGAGCCGGACGACAGCATGATCGAATGTGCGATTGCCGCGCTGGAGAAGGTGATTCCGGAGGATCCGGACGCCGATAACTGGTGAAACGGGGAGAAGACGCATGACGGTGGGAGACTGCTATGCGGCACTGAGAAATAAGCTGGAAAAGGCGGGGTGCGACAGCCCCGCCTTTGATGCGATGTGCTTGCTGGAAGATCTGGGTGGTGTGCCGCATGGCCGGTTGTCCGGGCGGTTGGACTGTGTGTTGACACCGGAGCAGCTGGTGAGGCTGCGGGAAGCAGGCGAGCAACGCGCCGCCGGTCGGCCGCTGCAATATATTCTGGGGGAATGGGGCTTTCTTTCGCTGACGCTGGCGGTCGGCGAGGGAGTGCTGATTCCCCGGCCGGATACCGAGCTACTCTGTGAGACGGCGGCGGAATGGTTGCGGGGAATGGAAGGCGATGCCCCAGCTCGTGTGCTGGATCTCTGTGCGGGGAGTGGGTGTGTAGGCATTGGCCTTGCCAGCTTATTTCCAGAGGTAGAGGTGACGGCGGTCGAACTTTCGGAAACAGCGCTCGATTATCTGAACAAAAATATAGCCCGCTATCCCGAATATCAAGTTCGTGCTGTGCAGGCGGATGTGCTGACAGACGGGGGGCAATTTTGCGGAAATTATCAGGCGATTCTTGCCAACCCGCCCTATATCCCCCGAGAGGAGTTGCCGGGATTGATGCAGGAGGTGCAGCACGAGCCGGTGATGGCGCTGGACGGCGGCACGGGAGACGGACTGCTTTTCTATCGGGCAATTGCCCGGGACTGGCTGGAGAAGCTCCTGCCGGGCGGTTTTTGTGCGGTGGAGGTCGGCATTGGTCAGGCAGAGGCGGTGGCGATGCTTTGGGAGGAAAACGGTCTCTGCGATGTGGAGATTCGGCGTGATCTTGGAGACGTGCCGCGTGTGGTTGTCGGACGAACCAGACAATAAGCGGAAAGAAGCACAAAAACTTCTTGCAAAAGAAGAAAAAAACAGCTATACTGTATACAAATCAACAAAAGAGGTGTTTTGCATGCAGTGGGAAACCTGGGAAGGCTATCGCAAATGGGTGCAGCCCCTGAATGGTCGGGAGAGCTATGTCATCTGTCCAAAGGAACCGGCAGAGGGCAATCCCTGGGTCTGGCGGGCGGAATATTTCGGTGCGTTTGACAGCGTGGATCGTGCGTTGCTCGAGCGCGGCTGGCACATCGGGTTCCACAGTGTATCGCGTATGTTCGGTTGTCCTGCCTCGGTGGAGAGTATGAAAGCTTTCCATGATACGGTCTGCCGTGAGCTGTCGCTTTCGCAGAAAGCCGTGCTGTTTGGATTCAGTGCGGGCGGCACCTATTCTTTACAGTATGCGGGCACTTACCCTGAGGACGTGCGGTCCCTCTATCTGGATGCGCCGGCGATCGATCTGAGCATCTATGACGGAGAAAATCCGGAGGAGACGCTCTGCGAGCGTTGTGGCAAGTCCTGCGGCCTGACGGTCTTCGAATCGGTCCGCAAAATGGGGATTCCAATGGAGCGAGTAGAGTTCTATGCGGCGCATCACATTCCGATGATCCTGGTGGCAGGACTGGCGGATGATGTGGCGCTCTATGACCGGCATGGCGGCCCCTTTGTCGAGCGGTACCGTGCCGTCGGAGGAGAGATCGAAACAATTCTCAAGCCGGATTGTGGACACCATCCGCACAGCCTTGCGGATCCGACACCGATTGTGGAGTGGATTCTGGCATACTGAAATAAAAAGTGGGAGCCGATCAGGTGCACACCTGAT
>USLV01000041.1 GCA_900555705.1 uncultured Oscillospiraceae bacterium
GTCGACACCACCGACGCCCGGCTGGTGCTCCAGTATGCCGTCGGCAAAACAGACGGCATCGCTGCCGAGATTCTGCCGGATATTCCACTGGTCGATCCTGACTCTCCCGATGTGACGGTTGTACAGACGTCGACACCATTTGATGAGACGGGACGCCCCCAGCCCATCGAGCAACCGGTTTCGTCGCCAAAGGCGTTTTTGCAAACGCTGGTTTCCATCTCCTCAGCGCCATGTAATCTGATGGATTCGATGTTCACCTGGGCACAATATCATGTGACCATTGAAACGCCTTTCACAACAATCCGGGTTCTGATCTTTTCCAGAGCGGGACAATGCCATGTAGAAATATTGTACGGTGGTCAATGCTTTAGCTATGCCGGCGGCGCCGAACTGCTCTCTTACCTCGTCTGATCCTCATCACGCCTTCCCCCTCCGGGCAGGCGGGATTTTTCGTCTCTTTGTAAACATTTTCCGGAGCTGACGTGTCTATATGTATGAGACTATCCACACAAAGATAAGCGGAGGCGAGTCAGATGAAAAAAGTAGCCGTTTTCATAGCCTGTATAATCGCATTCAGCCTGTGCCCCATTCCCGGCAGCGCCGAGGGCACTGCCATCTTCGGCGACTATTCCTACACCCTGATCGAAGAGGGGACTGCCGTCAGCCTGCTGGAATATCTCGGAACAGAGAAAGCCGTCACGGTTCCGTCGGAGATCGAGGGGAAACCGGTCAAAAAGCTGGATCGCACCTTTATGAACAACAGCTCGGTGGAATCCGTCGTCATTTCCTCTACTGTTGAGGTTCTCTACCGCACGTTCCAAAACTGCACGTCCTTGCAGGAGGTGCGGATACCCGACTCGGTTTTCGCCATATTGAGCGGCACCTTTCTGGGATGCAGCCGTCTGACCGATCTGACCATTCCCGACAGCGTTTACATTCTGGATACCATCTCCCTGTACGACTACTGGAGTGGGGAAGCCTGTTCTATCACCATTCACGCGTCTCCCTATGCGCCGGTGCGGCATATCGTTGAGAGACGGGATGAAATCGTTTTCGAGCCGATTCCCTATGCGCATACCACAGGGGATCTCAATGCAGACGGTATCATCAACACAACCGATGCGCGACTCGCCCTGCAGGCATCGGTAGGAAAACTGACACTGTCGGAGGAACAGGCCGCCGCTGCGGATGTCAATCAGGATCAATCCGCCGACACCACCGACGCCCGCCTGATTCTGCAATATGCGGTCGGGATGCCGACCATCTCGACCACGCTGCCCAACACCACGCCTCAGTTTCAGTTTATCTCCACCCCGTTGACACACGCTTCCGCCAGGGTCAATGAGTGGATAATCCCCGAATCGTCTCCCTGTCATCCTCTCCTCAGCGGAAAAATGTCTATCCCCGAAATTGCTGATCCGGCCGCGCTGACCGAGGTGGTCAATGCCATTATCCGTCAGTCCACCTTTGTGGACGCTTGCTATAATTTTCCTCCGTATTATTCTCTCTCCTTCGAAGTAGACGGCGTTCCGACCAGCCTGTTATTCAAAGAGTCAGGACTGGAGCTGCATTACCGCGATTTGAAGGTTCTCGTCGGAGTCCCCGATGGAGAACTGCTGCTGAAGCTGGCCGCCTGCATCAAATGAAGTATCTCTCTCCCGCCTGCCCCCTCCGGGCAGGTGGGATTTTTCGTCTCTTTGTAAACATTTTCCGGAGCTGCCGTGTCAATATGATAGACTTGAAAACAATATCAATTGCAATTTATATTTACAAACACATAATGTTTCACTTGTAATTCTTTAGTTGATATGATAAAATGGCATGGGGTAGTATTTGTATGTAAAGGAGGATGTCTCATGTCTCGCTGCAAACAATTTGTCTCGCTACTATTGGTTATGGCCTTTCTATGTGGATTTCTGCTGACATCCACCGTATCCGCCGCACCGCAGGAACTGGTCAGTGAAAATGGCTACACCTATCATGTCGCAGATGACGGCAAATCCGTGGTACTGACCGGTTACACCGGCACGGAAACCGAGCTGATTCTCCCGTCCGAAATCGACGGCAAGCCGGTATTCAGCATTCTCCAGTTTCAGGCGGACAATGCTTCCGAAATCCAGAAGGTGGTTGTCCCGGATTCTGTGCGCATCATCGGCACCGACTATATCGTCCGCTCCTCTTTCGAAGGGTTCACGGCTCTCAACGAGCTCATTTTGCCGGACAGCCTGTTTGCGCTCTCCTACAGCTTCAACAATTGTCCATCTCTGAAACTCGTGCGTCTGCCGCACAACCTGCATTTGCTGGGACGCGCCTTCCAATCTTGTCCGGACATCCGTTTTGAGGCCTATCCGCCGACCTTTGACCGTCTCGCCAATATTTTCCTCGATCGCGAGACGAAGCTCGCCGATCGCATCGATGTGATCCCCTATCCCTACACCACCGGCGATCTCAACGCCGATAACCAGATCAACACCACCGACGCACGCATACTGCTACAGGCTTCTGTCGGCAAGCTGTCGCTCTCCGAAGAGGCGGCCGCTGTTTCAGATGTCAACGGCGACGGCAAGGTCGACACCACCGACGCCCGGCTGGTGCTCCAGTATGCCGTCGGCAAAACAGACGACTTTGCCGCCGAGCTCCTGCCGGATTTCCCGCTGATCGATCTGAACGATGCCAGTATCACGGTGATTCAGACTGCCACACCGGACGACAGCGATTATCAGCATTCCCAGCCAATCCGGCAGCCGGTCGCATCCCCGGATGCGTTTTTGAACACCTGGAACTCTCTTGTGGCTTCAACAGACGGGGGTTCATTTGAACAAATTAAAACATGGCACCAATATGCCGTGAAAATCCAGACGGAAACAGCCGATATTTCGCTTGCGTTATTCACAAAAGATATGAACCTCATTGAGGTATATCACGACGGCTTCTGCTTCGGAATCGCCGGTTCGAAACAGCTGCTCCCCTATCTTGTCTAATCCTTCGCTTTCCCGCCTGTCCCAATTTGCGTCAAAACGCCCCGCTCTCTCAATAAACCGAAAGAGAGCGGGGCGTTTCCTCTGTTTTACAGCTTGTTTTCCTGAATCCATTCCCGGTTTTGTTCCACATGATCGTCGTCCGGACAGGCGACGCGGGTCTCCGGAAAACGTGAATCCGGCTGTGTCACCGGCTGATAATAATAGGCGCCGTAGGTCGCCTTCTCCCCCGATATCGCCGGTGGACAATCCGGCGACCGCTCCTTTTTCCGGGGCAGTTCTCTCGGTTCTTTTTTTGCTTCCATCTCGTTTTGCCCTCCTTTCCGACAGTAGTATGTCCGACGAAAGAAGGGCTATTCTTGTCATTTCAAGCAACTGATCCGCGTGTTTCTTTATGAAAAAATGGAAATCTTATTGTGTTTTTGTTTCAACCGGCGAGGGGCAATTCGGAAAATTTCGTGAGATTCGGAAAAAATGGCAAAAAAAATTGCCAAATTGCAAACGGCAATTGACAAATCTTTCCCTATACTGTATGATAGTATACTGCACAATCATGGGGGGATGTACCCATTGACGTCCATCAGTATAGCACAACTGCCGCGATTGCGCAAGTGCTTTTTTGATTTTCGTCGAGCGGATGATTCCTCTGTAGGTTGTGTCCGACGGACATCCCACTGCGGCAGCGGACAGTTTCGGCGCCGCAGGACAATACAAGACAGGAGTGATCGGGCCTATGACGAATATGAAGCAGGTCAAGCTGGGCAAAACGACTCGTATGAGCTTCGCCAAGATCAATGAGGTTCTGGATATGCCGAATCTCATCGAGGTGCAGAAGAATTCGTATCAGTGGTTTTTGAACGAAGGGCTGCGGGAGGTCTTCTCCGACGTATCCTCCATCACCGACTACACCGGCAATCTCGTGCTGGAGTTCATCGACTACCGGCTGGACGAGACGCCGAAATACACCGTTGAGGAGTGCAAGGAGCGCGACGTCACCTACGCCGCGCCGCTGCGTGTTCGCGCCCGTCTGCTCAACAAGGAGACCGGCGAGATCAAGGAGAGCGAAGTCTTCATGGGCGATTTTCCGCTCATGACCGAGAGCGGCACCTTCATCATCAACGGTGCTGAGCGTGTTATCGTCTCCCAGCTCGTCCGCTCCCCGGGTGTCTACTACGGCATGGAGTACGACACGACCGGCAAAAAGCTCTTCTCTTCGACCGTCATCCCGAACCGTGGCGCCTGGCTCGAATATGAGACGGATTCCTCCGATGTGTTCTATGTCCGCATCGACAAGAACCGCAAGCTGCCCATCACGGTCTTTGTCCGCGCGCTGGGCCTTGGCTCGGACGCGGAGCTGCTTGATTTCTTCGGCGACGACGAGCGAATCCACGCCACCATTGAAAAGGATATCACGAAAAACACCGAGGAGGCGCTGCTCGAGGTCTATCGCAAGCTGCGTCCCGGCGAACCGCTGACCGTCGAGAATTCCCAGCAGCATCTCGAAAGCCTGTTCTTTGACCCGCGCCGCTATGACCTGTCGCGCGTGGGACGGTATAAGTATAATAAAAAGCTCGGCATCTCCAACCGCCTCTCCGGCTGCCGTCTGAGCCGTCCGATTGCCGATCCCGCCACCGGCGAGATCCTGGCGGAGCCGGGCGAGGTCATCACCCGCGAGCGAGCGGCGGAGATCGAAGACGCCGGTGTGACCGTCGCCTATGTCTTTGTCGAGGAGCACGGCGAGGATCGCGAGATCAAAATCGTCTCCAACGGCATGGTCGACATCCGGAAGTTTGTGAGCTTCGATGTGTCTGATCTTGGCGTCAACGAGCGCGTCCGCTATTCGGTTTTGCAGGAGATCCTCGAGGCGAACGAGACGGAGGAGGCACAGCGCGAGGCGATCCGCACCCGGCTGCACGATCTCATCCCGAACCACATCATCGTGGACGATATCCTCGCCTCTATCAACTACCTGAACTGCCTCGGCCACGATATCGGCACCACCGACGACATTGACCATCTCGGCAACCGCCGTATCCGCTCGGTGGGCGAGCTGCTGCAGAACCAGTTCCGCATCGGCTTCTCCCGCATGGAGCGCGTCATCCGCGAGCGCATGACGCTGCAGGCGCAGGACATGGATGTCATCACGCCGCAGGCGCTGATCAACATTCGGCCGGTTGTCGCCGCGATCAAGGAGTTCTTCGGCTCCTCGCCGCTGTCCCAGTTCATGGATCAGAACAACCCGCTCGGTGAGCTGACCCATAAGCGCCGTCTCTCCGCGCTTGGCCCCGGCGGCCTGTCGCGTGACCGCGCCGGATTCGAGGTTCGTGACGTCCACTACAGCCACTACGGCCGTATGTGCCCGATTGAGACGCCGGAAGGCCCGAACATCGGTCTGATCTCCTATCTCGCAACCTTTGCCCGCATCAACGAATACGGCTTTGTCGAGGCACCCTATCGCCGTGTCGACAAGGAGACCGGCCGTGTCACCGACGAGGTGGTCTATATGGCCGCCGATGTCGAGGATGATTATCTCGTTGCTCAGGCCAACGAGCCGCTTGACGAGAACGGCTATTTTGTTAACAACCGCATCATCGCCCGCTACCGCAGCGAATTCCTCGAGGTGGAGAGCGCGAAGGCGGACTATATGGATGTCTCCCCGAAAATGGTGGTCTCGGTCGCAACGGCCATGATCCCCTTCCTCGAGAACGACGACGCCAACCGGGCGCTGATGGGCTCCAACATGCAGAAGCAGGCGGTTCCGCTCCTCAAAACCGAAGCGCCGATCGTCGGCACCGGCATGGAATACAAGGCCGGCGTCGACTCGGGCGTTTGCATCCTCGCCAAGGCGGGCGGCACCGTCACCAGTGTTTCCGCCGACCGCATCGTCATCACCCGCGACGACAACGGCGAGCAGGACACCTATCGCCTCATCAAATTCGCCCGTTCCAACCAGGGTACCTGTGTCAACCAGCGCCCGGTCGTGGAGTATGGTCAGCACGTAGACGAGGGTGAGGTCATCGCCGACGGTCCTTCGACCGACAACGGTGAAATCGCCCTTGGCAAGAACGCTCTCATCGGTTTCATGACCTGGGAGGGCTACAACTACGAGGACGCCGTCCTCATCAACGAAAAGGTTGTGCGCGACGACGTCTTTACCTCGATTCACATTGAGGAGTATGAGATCGAGTCCCGCGATACCAAGCTCGGGCCGGAGGAAATCACCCGCGACATCCCGAATGTCGGCGAGGACGCGCTCAAGGATCTCGATGAGCGCGGCATCATCCACATCGGCGCCGAGGTCCGTTCCGGCGACATCCTCGTCGGCAAGGTTACGCCGAAGGGCGAGACCGAGCTCACGGCCGAGGAGCGACTGCTGCGCGCCATCTTCGGTGAAAAAGCCCGCGAAGTGCGTGACACCTCACTCAAGGTGCCGCACGGCGAATACGGCATCATCGTGGATGTCAAGGTGTTCACCCGCGACAACTGCGACGAGCTCAGCCCCGGTGTCAACATGGTGGTCCGCTGCTACATCGCTCAGAAGCGCAAAATCAGCGTCGGCGACAAGATGGCCGGCCGCCACGGCAACAAGGGCGTTGTCTCCCGCATCCTCCCGAGCGAGGATATGCCGTTCCTGCCGGACGGCACCCCGCTGGATATCGTGCTCAATCCCCTCGGCGTACCGTCCCGTATGAACATCGGGCAGGTGCTCGAGGTGCATCTCGGCTATGCGGCCAAAGCGCTCGGCATGAAGATCATGACCCCCGTTTTCGACGGCGCGCATGAGGCCGATATCCAGGAACTGCTCGAGCAGGCAGGCAAGCGCCGCGACGGCAAAACGATTCTCTATGACGGCCGGACCGGCGAGATGTTTGATAATCCCGTCACAGTCGGTATCATGTACTACCTCAAGCTGCATCATCTCGTCGACGATAAAATCCACGCCCGCTCCACCGGCCCCTATTCGCTGGTCACGCAGCAGCCGCTCGGCGGCAAGGCGCAGTTCGGCGGCCAGCGATTCGGTGAGATGGAAGTCTGGGCCCTCGAGGCCTATGGCGCCGCCTATACGCTGCAGGAAATCCTCACCGTAAAATCCGACGACGTGGTTGGCCGTGTCAAGACCTATGAGTCGATCGTCAAGGGCCAGAACGTGCCGAAGTCGGGCGTGCCCGAATCCTTCAAGGTGCTGGTCAAGGAGCTGCAGTCGCTCGGCCTCGACATCAAAGTGCTCAACAAGGATAAGCAGGAGATTGACCTTAAGCAGACCTTCGAGGAGGACGACGAGGTCAACATGGTCGTTGTGGACGACGACGCCTTCTCCACCGTCGCCAACGAAGAGGAGTTCGACGGATACGCCGTCAAGGATGCTGAGGATGTCGACGACCTTTTCAGCGAGGACGCGGTGTTTGAGCCGGACGACGTCGATCTGGACGACGAACTTTAATCAAGGGGAGGACAATGGTTTATGATGGAATTTAACGTGTTCGACTCGATCAAGATTGGCTTGGCCTCTCCCGAACAGATTCGTGAATGGTCCTACGGCGAGGTTAAAAAGCCGGAGACCATCAACTACCGCACCCTCAAGCCGGAGCGGGACGGCCTTTTCTGTGAGCGCATCTTCGGGCCGAGCAAAGACTGGGAATGCCATTGCGGCAAATATAAGCGCATCCGCTACAAAGGCAAAATCTGCGACCGCTGCGGCGTCGAGGTCACCCGTGCCAAGGTGCGCCGTGAGCGCATGGGCCATATCGAGCTCGCCGCCCCGGTCTCCCACATCTGGTATTTCAAGGGGATCCCCTCCCGGATGGGCCTGATTCTCGATATCTCCCCCCGTCTGCTCGAGCAGGTGCTCTATTTCGCCTCTTATATCGTGGTCGATCCCGGCCCCACCCACCTCACCAAAAAGCAGATCCTCAACGAGAAGGACTACCGCGACATGCGGGAGAAATACGAGGATGAGTTCGACGCCGGTATGGGCGCCGAATACATCCAGAAGCTGCTCGCCGAGATTGATCTCGAGGTGCTGGCGAAGGAGTTGAAGGACGAGCTTGAGACCGCCACCGGTCAGAAGCGCGCCCGGCTGCTCAAGCGGCTGGAGGTTGTCGAATCCTTCCGCCTGTCCGGCAACCGCCCCGAATGCTGTCTCTTATACA
>USLV01000042.1 GCA_900555705.1 uncultured Oscillospiraceae bacterium
GAGATGTGTATAAGAGACAGATCGCGTTGCACCGCGCTGCTCAGGCACTGGCCTTTTGCAGTGGCCGGTCATTTGTCCTGCCGGATGATATACAAACAGTTTTGGTACCGGTTTTGGCCCATCGGATGCTGTTGAGTTGGGAAGCCAAAATGGCGGGACGGACAACGGAGGATGTTCTGCTGGAGGTCTGCCGCTCCACACCGGTACCGGGAACGGGGAGATCATGAGGAGAGAGCGGATTAAAAATCGAATCAGCTACAGCTTGTTGCTCATCACGATTGCCGCTGCCTATGTCCTGTTCCATGGCCCGGAGCTGCAATTCGTTTTCTATCTCTTTCTTCTGCTGCCGCTGCTTTCGTTCCTCCTGCTTCTCTGGCAGCGACAGCGTCTGTCTGTACGACAGTCGCTTGCCACACAGCGGATTGTGAAGGGGGAGGAAACCGCGCTGCATATTGTGCTTGAAAACCGCAGTCTGCTACCGTGTCTGTATGTGGAGCTGGCGGCGGATGAAACGGCGGCGCTTTCGTTTGAAACAGATAGAGCAGTTCATACGGTTTCTCCGCGGCGGAGTAGGTCGCTTTCGTTGCGGCTGATCGGCCGCTGTCGTGGGGAGTATTCCGTCGGCCTGTCGGCAGTATATGTGGAGGATATGCTCCGCCTCTTTCGGCTGCCCTGCCGCGCGCCCACATCCCTGACACTGCTCGTGATGCCACAGCTGCTTTCCCTCCACCTGCCGCAGGAGGAGACGCATGGGGCCGCCTCTGCTGCGAATCCGGCGGCAGCCGGAGCAGAGGATTATGCGGCTGTTGCCGAAATCATTCCCTATGATCCGTCGCAGGAGTTCCGGAAAATCCACTGGAAGCTGACGGCAAGGATGAATGAGCTGATGGTCAGACGATTTGAACAGGAGCCCGGTCAGCATACAGCCGTCCTGCTCGATCTCTCCCCGCTGGACGGCGAAGGAGACCAACCGTTTTTGACGGCGGATCGGATGATGACCGGCGCGGCGTCACTGTTATGGGCGCTGATGCAGAGGGAAGGATGTCCGGTTCGGTTGATCTATGCGCAGGATCAGTTGTATAGCCTGACTCGCAGCGACCCGGCCGCCTTTTCGGAATGGTATCTGCTGTGTGCCCGGCTGTCGTTTTCGTCCGCTCTTTCCGGCGGCGAACTGCTGGCACGTTTTGCCGCTGACCGCGCCGCTGTTTCTGCGGTAAAGACGGCAGTGGTCATAGCCTCAGAGCCGGACGATGCTTTCTGGAAAGAAGCGGCTGGTCTGGCGTCGAATGGATTGTCGCTGCGGATTCTGTTGTTTGCGCGCCCGGATTCTCTCTATGCTATTCCGGAGGTGGCGGCCGTTGCTGGGCTGACGGTACAGACCATCCGTCCGGACGAGCCTCTCGGGCAGGCGCTTTCGGCAGCATGCTCCGGAGGAATGGAAGGGGGGAGAGGGATATGAACTCCACCACCACCTCATCCACGCTCCCGCTTCCGCTGCTGATACTGCTGCGCTGGCTCTATAGTTTTGTGGCCGCCAGCATGGCCGTCTCCTTTTCGTTGGTAGAATGGCGTCCCGGGTCGCTGGCTGCCGTCTCGCTGTTTGTCACATTACTGTTGGCGGCTGCGTATTATAACCAGAAAACAGCACTGATCTCCAGCATCGGGCTGCCGCTTCTCCTGCTGTTCGGGATGTGGATGGGCGGTACGCCGCAGCCAATACCGTTCATCTGGTCCTATCTGTCCCGTCTGGTTGGGCAAATCATCGGCGTGTCACAATACCGATATGAAGACGGGACAGCCATCACCGTACTGCTGACCGTTCTCTTTTCTCTGGTTGCCGCTGCGTTTCTGCGCCGTCGGCTGCATTTTGTGCCGATTGGCTTTTCGTTTCTGACCTGCTATCTGATCTCGCTGTTTGCGGAACAGGCAATCCCGTTGTCACTGACCATCGCCGCTGTTCTGCTGAGCGTAACCCTGCTGCTGCTCAGCCGCTATCGGCAGGTTTCCGCAGAGGGGCGATCCGGCTGGACTGCCGTCTCTTTTGCGGCTCTTCTGTCGGCGATAGCTGTGTCGATCGTCTGGCTTCTGCCGCGGCCACAGACAACGCTTTCCGCACCGTTGCGCTCCCGATACTTTTCGGCACAGGACTGGTTCGATTCCATCTCCGGCGGGGGAGGCTATACCGGCTTCTCCGATGGGCGTACCATTCTTGGCGGCGATCTTCAGCTGGATTCCACCCATGTCATGGATGTCAAGGCCAATCAACCGCTTTATATGACTGGTGCTGTCTATAACAGCTATGATGGTCGTTCCTGGGAGACAGCCGAAGCGAAGATGACAGAAATCGACGGTTCCGCGCTGTGGGTGGTACCGCAGCCGCTGATCCCCGATCTGATGAATCAGTCGGTGACCTGCCGGATCATACCGGCAAGAGACACAGTCTATCTGTTCCATGCTGGAGAAATTCAATCCTTTGACAGTTTGAAGACGCCGCTTCTGACAGATGGGAACGGCAATTTTCAGGCAGGGGGCAAGTTGTCCGCCGGAGACAAATATATTTCCCGGGGCATACCGAAGAGCATCTCCGACGAAGCGGCCTTGCATGCGGGGAAAAATTATTTTTCGCTTGAACCGCAGGACAAGGTGTGGTACGACCGCGCCTATGAGGAATCGCGCTGGGCGGCTGACAACTATCTTGATCTGCCGCCCGAGCTGCCGGAACGGGTGCGGACGCTGGCACGGGAGATCACCGCTCATGCGTCAAGTGACTATGAGCGGCTGCGAATGCTGGAAGCGTATCTCTGCCAGCTGCCGTATACACTGCATCCCGGCGAGACACCGGCGGGGCAGGATTTCGTCGATTATTTTCTTTTTGAACAGCGGCAGGGCTATTGCAACCACTTTGCCAGCGCCATGGCCGTGATGAGCCGCTGTATTGGCTTGCCCTCCCGTTTTGTCAAGGGCTATGTCCTGCCGGGAGCACCGGAAGAAAATGGGTATTATCGTGTGACCAACTATATGGCGCACGCATGGGTGGAGGTCTATCTGGACGGCTTCGGCTGGCTGGCGTTTGAACCGACCGCTGCCTATAACGAAGAATACGGCCTTCAGGTGGATACGGAGGATATTCGCCCGGAGGAGGAGAATTATTATCAGCAGCTCGGCATTCTGCCTTCGGGCACAGATGTCACCCAGTCTAAACCCAGCCGTCCGCAATCGCCTTCCACCACAGATACGACGCAGCATACTACCAGCGCTTCTGCGATGCCGTCACAGACGGCATCCAACGGAACGGCAGCACAACCATATAGCCCCAAGGTCTGGCTGCCATTCGCTCTCTTGGGGCTGCTGTCGGCGAGCTTTTGGCTGCTCTGGCGCTGTAATCGAGCCAATCGCTATCAGCATCGCTTGCAAATTGTTCACAAAAGAGAAGGGGGCTTGCTGCTGCTGGACCAGATCATGGGGATAGCCGCCTATCTTGGGCAGGCGCCGCAGGATGGAGAAACGCTGCGTACCGCCATGGAGCGAACAGCGGAGGAATTGACATTGCCGTCGCTACAGGAGGCGCTGCCGATATTGGAAAAGCTGCTATACAGTGAACAGGATATTTCCGCAGAGGAAGAAGCAACCATTCGTGTGTTTGCGGCGCAATATTTGCAGCGGGTTCGCGAGAAAAAAGGCCGTATCCGTCTTTGGTGGTCCCGCTGGATTTGTAATCGCTTTTAATGCAAAAATCGTGTATCCGGCAAAGCCGGATACACGATTTTCATGCCAATGATGACTTAGTGGCAGGTAAACGTCGCACACTCGGTCTGGCCGCACTGGCAGGCACTGGTACCATCGACCGTGATCGCGTCCGCACTACATTTGCCACTGTGGTTGTAGATGCAGTTTTTGGCATCACAGCCAACTGGCATGGAGGCGTTGACGTCGCTGTAGCCGACAGAATTGGTCGCACCCTCCGGAATAGAGGTAAACGATTCGCAGCAGGTGTCGCAGCAATCCTTGGCATCGTGGCCGCCCACATGAATATCCGGACGGCAGCAGCAGTTGTCCTTGTTGCTGGAGCAGTGAATGACATTACATTTCAGATTGGTCATTTTTCATACACCTCTTAAACTTGATAAATGGGGATCGGTTCTTAGTATTCATCATAAACCCCCGAAATATGTACCGCGGGAAGTATCACCATAACCGGAAATAGCGTTTGCCATTTATTTTGGAAAATAGTATAATGAAAACATAGCTGTGTTGGAAAATGGATATAACTAAACAAAATGAATATTTTGTTTAGTTCAGGGAAGGGACAATCATGAAAGCATTGCTGATCAGCGGGCTGCTGCTGGTATTGCTGGCGGTTATATGCTATTGCTTTTGGCGAAGCCTGCGCCGAACGCGCCTGCTGGATGCCGGACGTTCGGTCTGTCCATATGAAGCCCGTGCGTTGCTGACAAATGCGGAGCTTGCTTTTTACCAGCGACTGCGTCCGATAGCTGCGCGGCTGGAGCTGCATGTGCTGTCCAAGATTCGTGTGGCAGATCTTGTGGAGGTGCAATCCGGTTTGCGCAAATCCGACTGGGGAAAATTTTTCAGTAAGATCCGTGCCAAGCATGTGGATTTTGTGTTGTGTTGTCCGGATACACTGGAACCACGGCTCATTATCGAGCTGGACGATCCCAGTCATCTGCGTCCGGAGCGTATGGAGCGCGACCGTTTTCTTGACACGGTTTTCACGGTCTCCAACCTGCGTATTCTTCATGTTACTGCGGGAAAAAATCTGGAGCAGTTGATCCGCCGTGCTTTGTCCGACACTGATTTGGTTTATCATGAAACTGTTTCACAGAGGCGATAACATTGAAAAAAGAGTATTGGGAGGCATCTCCGCCGATACTGCGCGAGTATCTGGGCTATTTGGAGACGGTCAAGGGACGATCCAGCAAAACGGTGGATGAATATTTCATTGATCTGCGCACGTTTTTCCGCTATCTGAAAAAACTGCGCGGGCTGGTCTCCCCCTCTACGGAGCTGGACACGCTGCCGATTCTCGATGTAGATATCGAGCTACTCCGCACCGTGACACTTCAGGACGCCTATGAATATATGAACTATATCAAAAACGAGCGCGGCAACTCCAATAAAACACGGGCGCGCAAAACCACAGCGCTCCGTATGTTTTTCCGTCATCTGACAGACTACACCCATCAGCTCACCTATAATCCGGTTCAGAATCTGGAGACGCCCAAGGCGAAAAAAGCACTGCCGAAATATCTCTCGCTCGAGCAAAGCATGGAACTGCTCGACAGCGTGGACGGCGCGTTTGCCAAGCGAGATTTCTGCATGTTGACGCTCTTTCTCAACTGTGGTCTGCGACGTGCAGAGCTGGCAGCGATCAATCTGCGGGATATCGGGCGCGATCATACGCTGCTTGTGCTCGGCAAGGGCAATAAGGAACGGCATATTTTTTTGAACGACGCCTGCTGGAATGCCATACAGGACTATCTCGCCGTTCGCCCGACGGACGGGCCGGAGAGGCAGGCACTATTTCTTAGCCACCTGAAGCAGCGTATTAGCGTACAGGGGATTCACTATGTTGTCAAGCAATATTTGCGGCAGATTCCCGGAGCAGAGACACTCTCGACCCATAAGCTGCGGCATACCGCTGCTACGCTGATGTATCAGCATGGACATGTGGACATCCGGGTTTTGCAGGATATTCTGGGGCATGAAAATCTCGGCACTACCGAGATTTATACCCATCTGTCAGACGAACAGATCCGGCAGGCGGCAGAAAACAATCCGCTTGCCGGTTTTCAAAAAACAATCAAAGCGGAGAGGACGAATAAGGATGAGGGACAGGATTTTTCAAAAGGATGATCTCGGTCAAACCGGGCTGGACGACCCGCAGTTGACAGGACTGCACAAGCTGCCCTATCATGCGCGGCTGGACCCCTTCGATTCGCCAGAACAGGCCCGCACAGCGGCGGAATCGCCGTATGTTCGACTGCTGAATGGCGACTGGGAATTCTGTTATTTTGACAGTATCGAGGATATCCCGGCGGAGCTGTTCTCCGGAAATGACGGAACGATCGCCTGGGATACCATTCCGGTTCCGTCCAACTGGCAGCTGCACGGCTACGGCCAGGCCGCCTATATCAACACCCGCTACACCTTCGAGCCGGATCGCGCCAAGCTGACGCCGCCGCTGATTCCAGCCGGGCAAAACGCAGCCGGTGTCTATCGGACAACCTTTCAGCTGCCGGAGTCGTTTTCCGGACGGCAGACGTTGCTGCGGTTTGACGGGGTGGAATCCTCGCTGACGGTCTACGTCAACGGGAAACAGGCGGGTTATTCGGCGAACGGACGCTCCCCCGCCGAGTTCTGCATCACGCCGTTTCTGCGGGAGGGCGAAAATCTGCTGGTCGTCTGCGTCACCCAGTTCAGCGCTGCCTCCTTCCTCGAATGCCAGGATATGTGGCGGTTCTCCGGCATCATTCGGGATGTAGCGCTTTGCAGCGTGCCGGACGTACAGCTCTATGACTGTTTCGCCTACTGTGACTGGGAGGGACGGGATGCGAAACTGCATATCGAGACCAAGCTGCTGAATCATACGGCTCAGTTGCAGAGCCCCTGCTTTGTAAAGGCAGATGTCTATACACCGGATGGTGTTCGCCTGAATCTTGATCTGCACGGCTTCACGGGCAATCTCAGTGGGCGCTGGCAGGAGATCTCCTGTGTCAGTCAACCCCAGCCGGTGCTCGGGTATACCATGGCGACGGCCTATCTCTCGGCGGATATTCCCACGCCGCAGCTCTGGAACTGTGAAGCACCAAAGCTTTACGATATTGTTTTGACGATGTATCGGGAAAGTGAAGGCACAGAAGAGGTTATCCAGTCCGTCCGCTTCCGCTATGGTTTCCGGAAGGTGGAGATGCGGGATGGGGAACTGTTCCTGAACGATGTCTCCATCAAGCTCAAGGGCGTCAACCGTCATGAGATCCATCCCGATACCGGGCACGTTGTCAGCCGCGAGGACATGTTACAGGATATCCTGTTGATGAAACAGAACAACATCAATGCCGTTCGCTGCGCGCATTATCCGGATGCTGAGCGCTGGTACGATCTCTGTGACGAATACGGCCTGCTCGTCATGGACGAGGCCAACATGGAATCCCACGGAATTTCCTATCGGATGAACCTGCTGCCGGGCAACGATCCCCGCTGGCTGACCGCCTCAATGGATCGGGTGTCCGCCATGGTACAGACGCATAAAAATCACCCCTCCGTCATCATCTGGTCACTCGGCAACGAGATCGGCTATGGCGAAAATGTTGCCGTGATGGCGGCCTACTGCCATGCCTATGATCCCACCCGCTATGTCCACAAGCGCCAAATGAACGTGATCGCCGATATGGACAGCGAAACCTATCCCTCACCGGATAATATGATTCAGCGCGCGCTTCGCAATCCTCACCGTCCCTTTGTGACAAACGAATATGCCCACGCAATGGGAAATTCGATGGGCAGCTTACAGGAATACTGGGACGCCATCTACAGCCATCGGCAATTGATCGGCGGCTTTGTCTGGGAATGGTGTGACCACGGTATCCACACTGTGAAAGATGGGCAGGAAATACTGGCCTATGGCGGCGACTTTGGTGAACCCTTCCATGACCGCAATTTCTGCATGGATGGGGTGATCACTGCCGACCGGCGGCCCACTGCCAAGCTTGCGGAGCTGAAGAAGGTGTTGGAGCCGGTATATTTCGAGGCGTTGAATCTGGCGTCCGGCCGCATCCGGATTCACAATCGTCATTATTTCCAAAATCTTACCCCCTATTTTCTGAAATGGTCAATTCTGGAAGACGGTTGCCCGATCTCAAGTGGAAAGGTAAATAGCTTGACAGTATCGGCTGGTGATTCTGAACCGCTGACATTGCCCTACTCTGTACAGCCAAAACCGGGAGCGGCCTATACCCTCTCGCTCTCTCTCGTTCATCGGGCAGATACAGCCTATTGCGCGGCTGGTCATGAAGTGGCGTTCGCCCAGTTCCCCCTCCCC
>USLV01000043.1 GCA_900555705.1 uncultured Oscillospiraceae bacterium
GCGCAGCAGCGCGGCAGATGCAGTATCGGCCGTCTGGGTGACGGTCGGCTCCTGCAACCGCGCCAGCTCCCGTGCGGCAGCCGCAATCGTCATCGACATGTTGGTGCCGGTATCGCCGTCCGGCACCGGAAAGATGTTCAGCTCATCCACCGCCTGCTTCTGCCTCGAAAGACAGTTGGACGCCGAGATCATCGCGTCCCGCAAAGTCGTTCCCTGAATCAATTCTAGCACTCCTTTGAAAATGGGCAACCCCGACCAAACGCCGCGGTCTGCCGCAGCATTTATTCAGACTTCATCCCATCGACAAAGACATTGACCTTCTTGACATCCAGCCCGGTGGCTTCCTCCACCGTATAGCGGACCTTGTTGACGATGCTTTTGGCAATCGCCGAGATGTTCATACCGTAGATCACGGAGATGTGCAGGTCGACAACCAGCTTGTCGTTGTCGCTCCGCACACGAATCCCCTGATCGGCGTAATGCCGCCGAGAAAACAGCGACCGCAGTCCCTGGCGGGTTCCGCTCTTCTCCATGCCTGCCACACCGTAGCAGGAGGAGGCCGCGTTGCCTATGAGATAGGCAAAATATTCCTGCGAAATCTCGATGGTACCCAGATGGTTTTCCAGTCGAATCATTCTTCTCACTCGCCTTTCCATATCATTCCAGAATATTCCAGCCCTCGATACCGGCATACGCGCGCAGCGCCGAGGGAGAGACGTTGTGAATCGCGCGGTTATAAACCGCCATACCCTTTCGCCAACAGAGCGGGACAAACGGCGCATCCGCCAGAAAGGCGGCGGAAAACTGCGCCATCGACTGCTCGCCGCTCAAAAACGCAGCATAGGCAGCGGCCGCCGCGCCGCCGGTTCGCACACCATAGGAGGCGGCACCGGACAGCAGCGGATGCAGGCTCATATTCGCGGACAGACGAATCTCCCCGAGATAGAGATCAAAGCTTCCCGCCCGCAGCAGCTGTTCATATTTCTCAAAAGACTCGGTTCGGATCGTGAGCTGCACACCCACCATCCCAAGCTGCGCCTTCAGGCGCTCCGCCGCTGCTGTGCGAAAGCTGTTGTCCTCATTGACCAGCAGCTCGAACGTCAGCGTCTTTCCCTTTTTGTTATCTCCCGTATTATACCCCGCCTGCTGCAAAAGTGCAACCGCTTCGGCCATTTTTTCCTCGGTTCCAAAGCCGGAAAGCGTTTCTTCTCCGCTGAAAACCGGATGGAAGGGAGTGGTGGCCGGCTCGGCATAGCCGGCAAACGCGGCTGCGGCGAGATCCGCCCGGTCGGCTGCCAGACCAAGCGCCTGCCGGACGCGGGCATCCGCGAGCGCGGCCCGGCTGCTGTTGATACCGAGAAAAACCAGATAGTTCATCGGAACCGGCAGATTCGCGCAGGAGGTTCGTGGGATCTCCCCGTTGGCCAGATCAGTGAAAAAATAGCTGATCGAACCGTTTTCAAGCCCATGCAGCAGGGCGTCGCTGTTGGCGATATCACAGAGTTCGGCCGTTTCAATCGCCAACTCGCCGGCATGTCGTCCGTTCGCCTTCAGCGCGGGCGGCGTACCGTGTGCATAAACATAGAGGCCGGTACCGAGCGGCCGATCGCTGTCCATCTCCGACTGCTTGAGCACCGGAAAGGAAAGACAGGCGTCCACGTAAATGTCCGGTTTTGACAGGGCAAAAATCAATGTTTCATTCTCGGTTTTGACCGATTCCACCTGTGCGAGCAGCGGTCCATAGGCCGTCGAAGCCTTGGCTCGCTGGAAGGAGGCTGCCACATCCGCCGCCTTCACCGGCGTACCATCGGAAAAGACCGCGTCCTTTCGCAGCGTAACCACCGGGTGCAGTGCATCGTCGGTTCGGATCTCGGCGGCAAGGCAGAGATCCGCCCGCATATCCGTGCCGAGCCGGGTCAGTCCCTCATAGAGCAGTGAACCGAGATCGCGGTTGACCTGACTCTTCGCCCGATAGGGATTCAGGCTGTCAGTCCGGCTATAGCTGAGCGCAAACCGAAGCGGCGCCGTCTCCGAAACCACAGAAGAGGGACGGGACACGACCGGATCATCCGGCTTGGCCCCCTTGGGGACAGTAGCGCAGCCGGAGAGGCAGACCGCCGCCAGCATCCATGCCAGCCAAATTGTCAACCGTTTTTTCCGACGCACATCCAAGCCCCCGCAAATTGTATATAATGTTATACATCTGAATTAGTATAACAGGTTTTGATGCAATAATCAAGCGAATCCCGTCTTTTTTCTGCCCCAGCCGGTTATTCTGTATCAATATCCGAAAGAATTCACGGACGATCAAGCCAAATACAACAAAAAGCCCACCGAACACTCGATGGGCTTTTCCGTTTCACTGCATTATTTGAACTTTCTCTTGCGAGCAGCCTCCGACTTCTTCTTGCGTCGGACAGACGGCTTTTCATAATGCTCGCGCTTGCGAACCTCGGCGAGGGTACCCGCACGGGCGCAGGACTTCTTCCATCTGCGCAGGGCGCTATCCAAGCTTTCGTTTTCCTTCACTCGAACCTCTGACATCGTATTCCCTCCCTCCGCCTGATTAGCAGGGGTTACTATCGCAATTAGCTTACTTATTATACAACAAAGCTGGGGGTTCGTCAAGCCCTTTATTTAGGAATTTTGATAAAATTCCGCCGATCAGCATATCAGCCGACAAAGCCCCTTTATCACTATACGCTGCCGATACACCGCACGGTACAAGTCCCCCGTACCTACTGCGGTTTGACAACAATGTTGACCAGCTTGCCGGGAACATAGAGCTCCTTGACAATCTGCATGCCGGTCAGCGCAGGCGCAATTTTGTCATCCGCCTTTGCAGCCGCCAGCACGATTTCTGACGAGGCATCCGCCGCCACCGACATCCGCGTACGAATTTTGCCGTTGAGCTGCACTGCGATCTCAATCGTGCTCTCGACACACTTGCTCTCGTCATAGACCGGCCACGCCGCATGGGCAAGCTGTCCGCCATAACCAAGCTGCTCCCAGAGCTCCTCGGTCATATGCGGCGCAAAGGGATTGAGCAGCAGCAGCAGAATGCGGTATTCCTCCCGCGTCGCGCCGCCCGCCGCCGACAGGTCGTTGACCAGCGTCATCATGGCCGCAATGGCGGTGTTGTATTTCAGATTCTCGATGTCGTCGCCGACCTTGCGGATGGTCTTATGCACCGCGCCCTCCAGCGCCGGACGCACACCCTTGCCGTCCACAAGCCGCTCGCCCATCGCCCAGACGCGCTCGAGGAAGCGGCGGCAGCCGCGGATACTCGAACTCGACCAGGGGGCGGCTTTCTCGAAATCGCCGATGAACATCTCATACAGGCGCAACGTATCCGCGCCGTATTCCCCGACGATCTCATCCGGGTTGACGACATTTCCGCGGGATTTCGACATCTTCTCGCCGTTTTCGCCGAGGATCATGCCGTGGCTCGTGCGCTTGGCATACGGCTCCGGCATCGGTACTACTCCGATATCATAGAGGAATTTGTGCCAGAAACGGCTGTAGAGCAGATGGAGTGTCGTGTGCTCCATGCCGCCGTTGTACCAGTTGACCGGCAGCCAATATTCCAGCGCCTCCTTCGAGGCGAGCGCATCGCCGTTTTTCGGGTCGATATACCGCAGGAAGTACCAGGAGGAACCAGCCCACTGCGGCATCGTATCGGTCTCGCGATGCGCCGGGCCGCCACAGTGCGGACAGGTGGTTTCGACCCAGTCGTTGATCGCGGCCAGCGGCGACTCGCCATTATCGGTCGGCTCATAGCTGTCCACCATCGGCAGACGGATGGGCAGCTGCTCCTCCGGCACCGGGACGTAGCCACATTGCGGGCAGATCACGATCGGGATCGGCTCGCCCCAATAGCGCTGACGGGAGAACACCCAGTCACGCAGCTTGTAGTTGACCTTGTGCTCGCCGATACCCTTGTCGACGATCCACTGCTGGATCGCCTGTTTCGCTTCTTCAACCGTCATGCCGTCGAGGAAACCGGAATTGACCATCACGCCGGTGGCGCAGTCGGTGAATGCTTCCTTCTCCACGTCGCCGCCCTTTACAACCTCAACAATCGGGAGATCGAATTTCTTCGCGAACTCCCAGTCGCGAGTGTCGTGGCCGGGAACAGCCATGATCGCACCGGTTCCGTAGGACACCAGCACATAGTCGGAGATGAAAATCGGGATTTCCCGGCCGTTGACCGGGTTGATTGCCATGACGCCGTCGAGGCGGACACCGGTCTTGTCCTTTGCAACCTCAGTGCGCTCAAAATCCGATTTCCGTCCGGCTTCGGCCTGATAGGCCTCGATCTCCGCCCAGTTGTGCAGCCGATTCTTCCACTGCGCGAGCAGCGGATGCTCCGGCGACATGACCATATAGGTCGCGCCAAACAGCGTATCGGGCCGGGTCGTGTAAATCTCAACCGACTGGCCCGCCGTCGTCTCAAATTTGAGCTGAGCACCGGTCGACCGGCCGATCCAATGGATCTGCTGGGCGCGCACCCGCTCCGGATAATCCACGAGATCGAGATCGTCGATCAGGCGCTGGGCATATTCCGTGATCTTCAGCATCCACTGGCTCTTGACCTTGCGGACAACCTCGCCGCCGCAGCGTTCGCAGACACCGCCCACAACCTCCTCGTTCGCGAGGACGCATTTGCAGGAGGTGCACCAGTTGACCGCCATCTCCTTCTTATAGGCGAGGCCCTTTTTGAAGAGCTGGAGGAATATCCACTGGGTCCATTTATAATAGTCGGGATCAGTCGTGTTGATCTCGCGATCCCAGTCAAAGGACAGGCCGAGCGACTTGAGCTGACTCTTGAATCGCTCGACGTTGTTCTTCGTCACAATCTCGGGATGGATATGATTCTTGATCGCGAAATTTTCGGTCGGGAGGCCGAAGGCGTCCCACCCCATCGGATAGAGGACATTATACCCCTGCAGACGGCGCTTGCGCGCGACCACATCCAGCGCCGTATAGGAACGGGGATGGCCGACATGCAGTCCCTGTCCCGAGGGATAGGGGAACTCCACAAGCGCATAATACTTCGGCTTCGAATAGTCATCTGTAGCCGCGAAAGTGTGCTCCTCATCCCAGATTTTCTGCCATTTTTTTTCGATTTCTCTCGGTTCGTACCGCATCAGTCTTCTCCCTCACTGTCCAAAAATTCCGCCAGTTCCACCGGCCTGCCGTCCTTCCAGAGGCGCTCGAGATCATAAAAATTCCGGGTCTCCGGCTGGAAAATATGCACCACCACGTCACCGTAGTCCAGCAGTACCCAGCTGGAGGAGCGATAGCCCTCGGTGTGAAGTGGTTCAATTCCCAACTCCCGCAGCTCCCCCTCCGCGTAGTCCGCCAGCGCCCGCACCTGCGTCGAGCTGGTGCCGTTGGCGATGATGAAATAATCCGCGAGCGAGGTGACGTCGGTCACCTCGACCACCCGGATATTCTGCGCTTTATGTCGGTCAAGGGAGCGCACCAGCTCCCGCACAATCTCTCTTTCGGCCATCGCTGTGACCATCCCTTTCGTTTTCTTCCGTATTTCGGCGGGCCGCTTTACTTTGCGGCAGCAGTCGTCTGGGTGACATGCCCCGCCTGATCCACCACCCAGTCGGACAGCACACGCTGACGGGTATCCGTCCGGCCGCTGCCGGTGAGCTCTGTGATCGCGAGATCCCCCTCCGCAATTTCACGGCCATAGGGGTTGAAAGCCTCGGTCAACAGCGTCAGCAGCTCGGTCTTCCGAACCGAATAATAGGTCTTCCCATTCGAGGAGGCGCTGACACCCGGAATTACATAAGCCGTCATGCTTGAAAACGGCACCTTGGCCGCTTCCTGAATGAAGGCCACAATATCCTCTGTCCGCGTCTCAGCAGTCACGCGAATCGGGGTCGAACCGTTCATCAGCGGACCGATCAAATCGTTCTTCAGCTCCGCCTCCGTGGCCTGGGAGAGCCGCTGGAAGAGCGAGACAAATGCCTGCTGCAGCCTGGTCATGCGGCCGATATCTCCGTCGATGCCCGCCTTGTAGGTCGTGACGTACTGCAAAGCGGCCTTACCGTCCAGTGTCTGAACGCCCGCCTTATAGGATACATCGTCCACCTTCATCGCCGCATCGAGCTGGATATCCACCCCGCCCACGAGATCAACCAGCTTGACAAATGTCTCCTGTTCAAACAGGAAATAGCCGTCCACAGGCATGCTGTACTGCTCGTTGAACACCTCCACGAGGTTGACGGTGGAGGAGCCGGTCTTCTGCGTCACAACTGTGCCGCAGGCGGTGTGCTTGCTTTCCGCGATATCCGGCTCATACAGCCGTTTTCCGCAGGTCTCGCACCAGTCGAATGGTTTTGGATTCGCCCAGACATCTCCCGCCGCAGCCACGGCGAAGGAGCCGCCCTCGCCGAGATAGGTCGCCTGCGGGATTTGCAGGATAGATGCCTTTTTTGCCTCCTTGTCGAGGCAGACCAGAGACAGCATCTCGAGGGTGTCCTCATGCGACTCCGCTCCCATCAGGCCAAGCAGATAGTAACCGACCTTGCCCTGTTCCGCCTCCGGCGTCGTATCATAGGAGGTCAGCGGAAAATCCTCCGTCTCGGTTTCCGGCTTCCACTGCTGATAGGTTGTATAGATATATTTACCGACATAGATGATAAACACCGTCGAGACGGCGATCAGCACCAGCATCAGCCCGATCAGGATTCTCTTGCCGACCGGCGATTTTTTCTTTCGCTTTTTGGTCTTTTTCTGACCAGCCGCCGATTTGCCGGACGAGGGCTTTCTCTGTCCCTTTCCGTTCGAGGGCTGTCGGTTGCGTTCGTCTGCCATGCCCGAAGCCGCCTCCTTTTTCCATCAGTCCGTTTGTTTTTGCAGCATCAATTCGTTATAGGCCGCCACCGTGTCGGGGTGGATCGCCTGCCTTTTATCGAGCAGCTCGCGAATGGTATAGGCAAGCGCATATTCCATCGCGTCCTCCATGCGAATATCCACCAGCCGTCGCATCTCCCCGACGTCCGGATAATCCCGATCGGCGGAGGTGAAATCTGCGAGATAGAGCACCTTCTCGAGAAGGCCCATCCCGGCGCGGGCGGTGGTGTGGTAGCGGATAGCGCATAGGATTTCAGGATCATCGACCCCAAGCACCTTTTCCACAAAAGCCGCGCCGCTGCGCGCATGCAGCAGCTTTTCCGTCTGCGCCTCTACGTTGTCTAGCAGTATACCAAATTCTTTGAGAATTTGCAACTGCGTATCCGCCGGTGTATTTTTCATGATGTCATGCAGCAGACCGGCCGTATACGCCTTCGCCGGATCGGCGCCGTAGCGTCCGGCCAGCCGCTGTGCCTCCGCCGCCACGGCGAGCGAATGCACAAAACGCTTCGGCCGCAGCCGTTTGCGGATGATCTCAATGAATTGTTCGTCGGTCGGATGCGATTCCATATGCGCCATCGTGCGGTACAGTCCCTCCTGTTCAATATAGTCCCCGACAGCAGGCGGCACCAGTCCATCCAGCGGCGCCCCCGCCTGTATTCGCTCCCGGATTTCCGTCGAGGAGATCGCCGGCGGCAGCGCGTCCACGACGAGGCAGCGCGCGCCGCGCGCTTCGAGCCCGGCGGCACAGACAGCCAGCTCCTCTCCCGTCACCCCGTCCCGCGGGACGGCGCAGAGCACAGCCAGTCGCGCGATATCCGGGAAGCGCCACCATGTTCCGAGCGACCGGAACATGTCCGCGCCGGTGAGCAGATACCACTCGGTATCCGGCTCCTGCGCATGCAGCGCCTCCAGCGTCTCCACTGTGAAGCTCGCCCCGCCCCGCCGAATCTCGAGATCCGAAACAGTAAGCCAGGGACAATCTGCTGCTGCCAGTTCGCACATTTGCAGCCGCTTCTCCGGCGGCGCCATATGCGCCTTGAGCTTATGCGGCGGAACCGAGGTCGGCATCAGCAGCACGCCGTCCAGGCCGAGCTGTTCCATGCAGGCGCACGCCAGCGCCAGATGGCCGCTGTGGATA
>USLV01000044.1 GCA_900555705.1 uncultured Oscillospiraceae bacterium
AGCGTCAGATGTGTATAAGAGACAGTGGCAAAGCAGGGGGCCAGATCGGACAGCATATCCTTATAGTCCTTGTCGGCCAGCACGCCCAGCACACCGACGAGGTTTTCCTCAAAGTCGGCGCGGGTCAGGGTCGCGGCCAGCATTTTAGCGCCGTCCGGGTTGTGGCAGCCGTCGAGCAGCAGCAGCGGATTGTGCGTTCCGGCCTGCTGCATGGCGGTCAGGATGCGGCCGGGCATCGCGCCGATATAGGTCTTGCGGTGTCCCCGAATGTCCGCCTCGTCCCGGACGCCGCCGAGTGAGATGCGCACATACTGCCGCCCCATCGCCTCGGCGATGGATTTGGCGATCGAGGTTTTGCCGACGCCGGGCGGGCCGACAAAACAGAGAATCTGCCCCTTCATCTCCGGCGAAAGCAGCCGGACGGCGAGGCTCTCGACGATCCGATCCTTGATCTTTTCGAGACCGTAGTGATCGCGGTCGAGAATCTTCCGGGCGGTCTCGAGCTCCAGCCGATCCGCCGTCTTTTTGCCCCAGGGCATCGCGAGACAGGTGTCGAGATAGCTCCGCACCACCGTCGCCTCGTGTGAGCCGCCCGGCATTTTCGCCAGCTTGTCGCATTCCCGGAGCAGCTTGTCCCGCGTCTCCTCCGCAAAGGGCAGCTCGCCAATGCGGCGGCGATACTCCTCCGCCTCCTCGAGCGGGTTGTCCCCCTCGTTCAGCTCCTCGGAGATCACCCGCAGCTGTTCGCGGAGATAATATTCCTTCTGATTCCGATCCATCTGCTCGCGAACCTGATCGTGGATGCTGTTTTCCAGCTTCAGCACCTCGACCTCCCGCTGGAGCAGCGACAGCAGCAGCACCATTCGTTTTTCCACCGACAACGCCTCGAGCAGTGTCTGCTTCTCCTCCGCCGCGAGCGGGAGTCCCGCCGCAATCCGGTCGGCCAGCTCTCCGGCGGTTTCCGCCGTCGCCACGCTCTCCGAAAGCTCCGGAGAAAGCGGCACGGAATGCGCCATATAGTCCGCGAAATATGTACGGCATTCCCGCATATAAGCCTCTTCCAGCAGCGCGTCGGCGATCCGCCGCTCATGACACTCCTTCGAGACCGCGAGAAATCCCGGCTCCTCCTGCACGATATCCTGCACCCGGGCGCGGTAGAGCCCCTCGGCCAGCACGCGGACCTGCTCACCAGGCAGGCGCAGCACCTGCCGGATCTTCGCCACAACGCCGATCTCGCAGAGCTGCCGCTCATCCGGCTCCTCGACCGACATATCCCGCTGGGTCACCAGCAGAATCGTCTGGTCGCCCGCCATCGCATCGCCGAGGGCCTGCATGGACTTTTTTCGTCCCACATCAAAGTGCAGCGTCATGCCGGGGAAAACCACCAGCCCGCGCAGCGCGAGCAGCGGCAGGTTCTGCACTCGGAAAATTCGTCTTACAGCCATTGTCTCAAACCTCAACTGCGGTTTCCGCCCCGGAAACCGCCCTCATGTTATTCGCCGCAGCGTCCCAACAGGCAAAGCGGGCGGCCGTATATCCAGCCGCCCGCCATCCTATAGACTCTCTGTCCGGCACAAACGGTTCTGTCTGCGCGTCAGGCCGTCACCTTGCGGCGCGGACTGCTTTTCTTTGCCGGTGTCTTCATCCGAACCGGCTTCTTGTCGGGATTATAAACGATCTCCGGCTTCTCGCCGCCGGTCACACAGGCCGCGGTCACCGTCACCGTCTCGATGGTGTGGTCGGAAGGAATCTCATACATCAACCCGCTCAGCAGCTCCTCCATCACGGCGCGCAGGCCGCGGGCGCCGGTCCGGCGCTCCATCGTCCTCTCCGCAACCGCGCGCAGCGCATCGGGGGTGAACTCCAGCCTGACGCCGTCCAGTTCAAAAAGATGGACATACTGCTTGAGCAGCGCGTTCTTCGGCTCGGAAAGGATTTTCACGAGCGCGTCCACATCCAGTGCCTCCAGCGTGGTCAGCACCGGCATCCGGCCGACCAGCTCCGGAATCAGGCCGTATTTGACCAGATCCTGCGGCACAAGCTGCTGGTAAAGCTGTGAAATATCCGCCTCTTTTTTGGAATGGACCGGGTTGCCGAAACCGACCGAGCCGGAAGCCACCCGCTTTTCAATCGCCTTTTCCAATCCGTCGAAGGAACCGCCCAGAATAAACAGGATGTTGCTCGTGTCAATCTGGATGAACTCCTGCTGCGGATGCTTGCGCCCGCCGTTCGGCGGCACATTCGCAACCGTCCCCTCGAGGATTTTCAGCAGCGCCTGCTGCACGCCCTCGCCGCTGACGTCCCGCGTGATCGAGGGGTTCTCGCTCCGGCGGGAGATCTTGTCGATCTCGTCAACATAGATGATGCCCCGCTCCGCCTTCTCCACATCGTAGTCCGCGGCCTGGATCAGTCGAAGCAGAATGTTCTCGACATCCTCGCCGACATAACCGGCCTCGGTCAGCGTCGTGGCGTCGGCGATGGCGAACGGCACATCCAGAATCCGCGCGAGCGTCTGGGCGAGCGCCGTCTTGCCGACGCCGGTCGGCCCGATCATCAGGACGTTGCTCTTGCCGATTTCGGTCTCGTCCGCACCGGCACTGAAATAGATTCGCTTATAGTGGTTATAGACCGCCACCGACAGCGCCATCTTGGCTTTCTCCTGTCCGATGACATAGGCGTCGAGCTGCTCCTTGATTTCCTTCGGCTTCGGCAGCCGGGTCGGCGCCTCGTCGGAGCGGGCCTTGACAACCGTCCCGTCCGCCAGAATCGTCTCACACAGCTCCACACATTCGTTGCAGATATAGACGCCGGGACCGGCGATCAGACGATAGACCTCGTCCTGCGGCTTTCCGCAAAAGGAACAGCAAATGGTCTTGGTTTCTTCGTTTTTAGCCATGCAGTCTGCCTAACCCTTCCTCTCTGGATTGCGTCCGAAATCGGCTCAGCGCTTCGCGATGACCTTGTCGACAAGGCCATAGGCCATGGCCTGCTCCGCAGTCATGAAATTGTCGCGCTCCGTGTCGCGCTCGATGGTCTCCAGCGGCTGGCCGGTCATCTCGGACAGCAACGTATTCATCCGATTGCGGATGAACAGAATGTGATCGGCGTGGATCTTGATATCGCTCGCCTGGCCACGCGTGCCGCCGAGCGGCTGGTGGATCATGATCTCGCTGTTCGGCAGCGCGAGGCGCTTGCCCTTCGCACCGGCAGCCAGCAGGAACGAGCCCATGCTCGCTGCCATGCCGATGCAGATCGTCGACACATCGCATTTGATGAACTGCATGGTGTCGTAGATCGCCATACCGGCCGAAATGGAACCGCCGGGGCTGTTGATATACAGCTGGATATCCTTGTCGGGATCCTGCCCCTCGAGGTGGAGAAGCTGCGCCACAACCAGCGAGGCGGTCGCGTCGTTGACCTCGTCCGACAACATGATGATCCGGTCGTTCAGCAGTCGGGAAAAAATATCATAGCTGCGCTCCCCGCGGCTGGTCTGTTCAATGACATAAGGTACCAAGCTCATGCTCGCCATCTCCTTCGTTTCAGTTACTCTATTTCAGTATAGGCCGGTTTCCGGCGTTTAAACATCGGCGAACGGGATTTCCCGCTCACCGATGCCGCGCTGTGCTTTATTCCTCGACAGTCGCCGTCTCCTTGATGAGATCGAGCGCCTTGCCGACTGCGAGATCGTGGGACAGATCGGCCGACGGAATCGCCGCCTTCACCTGCTCGGTCTCCATCTTGTACTGCTCGGCCAGACGGGCATATTCCGTATCCAGATCCTCCTCGGAGATCGCGATGCCCTCGAGGGCGACGACCTTCTCGAGCGCCAGCCGGATCTTGACCTGCTTCTCGGCCTGCTCACGGAAGCCCTTGCGGAAGCCGTCCATATCCATGCCGGTATATTGCAGATACATCTCGAGATTCAGCCCCTGCGACTGCAGGCGATAGTCGAAGTCCCGGACGCTCTCGTTCACGCGGTTCTCATACATCGCCTCCGGAATCTCACCCTTCAGGCCGTCCGCCAGCTGATCCAGCAGCTGGGTCTCAAACGCGCTCTCCGCCTCGGCCTTGCGGCTGTCTTCCGCCTTTTTGCGGATATCGGCCTTCAGCTCGTCAAGCGTGTCGAACTCGCTGCAATCCTTCGCGAAATCGTCGTTCAGCTCCGGCAGCTCCTTGTTCTTGATCTCGTGCAGCTTGCACTGGAAGACCGCGGGCTTGCCGGCGAGCTCCTCGGCGTGATACTCCTCCGGGAAGGTCACGTTGACGGCAAAGCTCTCGTCAACCGACTTGCCGACAATCTGCTCCTCGAAGCCGGGGATGAACTGGCCGGAGCCCAGCACGAGGGAATAGCCCTCTGCCTTGCCGCCGTCGAACGGCACGCCGTCCACAGAGCCGTCGAAATCGAAGATGACGGTATCGCCGTCCGCCGCCGCGCGGCCCTCGACCGAAACCAGCCGGGAGTTGCGATCCTGCAACTTCGCAAGCTCCGCGTCCACATCCGCGTCGGTCACCTCGGCGACCTTCTTCGAGGCCTTCAGCCCTTTATACTCCCCGATCTCCACCTCCGGCTTGACGGTGATGACCGCTTTGAACACGAGGCCCTCCGCGCCGACCGAGACAACGTCCAGATCGATCTTGTCCTCGACATACTCATAGCCGGATTCCCTGATCGCCCCGTCCAGCGCCGCCGGATACAGGTCGTTCATCGCATCCTCATAGAAAACGCCTTCGCCATAGATCTTCTCCACATAGTGACGGGGCGCCTTGCCCTTCCGGAAGCCCGGAATGTTCATCTTCCCGATATTCTTTTTGTACGCCTTGTTTACCGCCGCTTCAAAGGTCGCGGCATCCACCTCGACCTCCAGCTCCACCCGATTGGTGTCCGTCTTGTTGGCAGTCTTGAGACTCATGTTACCTTCCTCCTAAATTGTTGCTGTCCGTTTCCGCAAAGGGTGTCCGCGAAAGGACTTTCGCGCGGACCGGCCCCGTCGGTTCCGACGGCAGCGCCCACTTCCCCCGCATCGTGCGGATTATTATATCATAACGCAAGCGTTTGCGCCAGATGCAATTGTAAACACACAGTGAATTTTTCAACAAACCAGCAGCGGGGTGAAAGACAGACTGTCGCCCGAGATGAGTCTCAGACGGATGCCGTCATATTCTCCCTGAACCGCGCGGCGGATCCCCGGCCCGTGGATATGGCCATAGTAGCAACGGCGGATATCCAACGCGTGAAGCGCCTCCATCATCTCCGCACAGACCGTCCCGGCATAGACCGGCGGATAGTGCAGAAAGACGATTGGCTCCAGCCCGGTTTTCCGTCCGGCCTCGACTGAAGCGCGGAGACGGCCGATCTCCCGCTGCAAAACCTTTCTGTCCTCGTCGCGCTCGGCATCATAGAACCAGCCGCGCGTGCCACAGACCGCAACCCGGCCATCCACCGCTGCCGCGTCGTTGTGCACGATGCGCAGCGTGTCGAAGCCGTTTTCCGCGAAAAAGGCGTCCATCTTGCGGCGGGTGGTCCACCAGTAGTCGTGGTTGCCTTTCATCAGCAGCTTCCTGCCGGGCAGCGCCTGCAAAAAGGCGAAGTCCGCCCGCGCCTCGTCCATCGTCATGCCCCAGGAGACGTCGCCCGCGATCACCACCGTGTCCGTCGGGCGGACAATCGCCCGCCAGTTTTGCTCCAGCCGCTCGACATAGCCGCTCCAGCCGGGAAAATCGTCCATCGGCTTATCGGTGCCGAGCGAGAGATGCAGATCCGCGATAGCAAACAACGACATAGCCGTCCCCTATTCCGTGATGCCCAGCATCCCGTAGACCACCGACTGCATCTCGTCGCGGTCGCAGACCTCCCGGAAACGCGGCTCCTTCCCCTTCAGGGAGGCGAGCGGCGCGGGAATCTCGCAGCCGGTCAGGCTGTGCAGTCCCTCGACCTTTTCAAATTCGTCCCATTCCGGTCGGTTGCCATCCAGCGCGTCCAGCACGCTGGCGGAGAACTTATAGGGATTGGCGGTCGAGGCGATGACCGTCGGCGTTGTGTCGCCGGTTTCGCGGCGGTATTCGTTATAGACGTGCACCGCCACCGCCGTGTGGGTATCCAGCAGATAGCCGTGCTGCTTGAAGGTGTCGCGGATGGTCGCGGCCACCTGCCCGTCGTCGCACCAGCCGGCCGCGTACAGCGACCGCAGATTCTCCAGCATCTGATCGGAGACGGTATAGCTGCCGTTCTCCGAGAGCTGCTCCATCAGACGGCGGATCTCCGCGTCGTCCCGGCCGGACAGGTCATAGAGCAGCCGCTCGAGGTTGGAGGAGATCAGGATGTCCATCGAGGGGGAGGTGGTGGTGTGGAATTCCCGGTTGCGGTCATAGGTACCGGTGTGCAGGAAATCCGTCAGCACGCGGTTGCGGTTGGAGGCGCAGATCAGCTTTGCAATCGGCAGCCCCATCTTCTTCGCATAATAGGCGGCGAGAATATTGCCGAAGTTGCCGGTCGGCACCACCACATTCATCGGCTCGCCCATCCGGAGCTTGCCGTCCCGCAGCATATCGCAGTAGGCGGAGATATAATAGACAATCTGAGGAACCAGGCGGCCCCAGTTGATGGAGTTGGCGCTCGAGAACATCATGCCGTTTTCCGCGAGGCGGGCGGCGACAGCCGGATCCGTGAAGATCTTTTTGACGCCAGTCTGGGCGTCATCGAAGTTACCGCGGATGGCGCAGACCGCCACATTGTCCCCCTCCTGCGTCGCCATCTGCAGCTTCTGCATCGGGCTGACGCCGTCCTCGGGATAGAAGACGAGAATCCGGGTGTGGGCGGCATTCTTGAAGCCCTCGAGTGCCGCCTTGCCGGTGTCGCCGGAGGTGGCGACCAGAATAACGATCTCCTTGCCGTCCGCCGTCTTTCCGGCGGAGACCCGCATCAGATGCGGCAGGATCTGCAACGCCATATCCTTGAATGCGCAGGTCGGACCATGCCAGAGCTCAAGAATCTCGACGCCTTCCGAGAGGGTATGCAGCGGCGCGATCGCGGGCGAACGGAAACGTTCGGTATTGTAGGCACCGGCGGTGCATTCCTCCACCTCCTCCGGCGTGAAATCCCCGAGGAAGCGGGAGAGAATCGCGGTGGCACGAGCCGCATAGGGACACTCCACCAGCGCTTCGATATCCGCTGCGGAGAGAGACGGCAGCGTCTCCGGTACAAACAGACCGCCCTCGGCGGAAATGCCGCGGGCAATCGCCTGCGCGGCGGTGACGCGAACCTGCGAGTCGCGCGTGCTGTTATATAACATAATATATACTTCCTCTCTGTGTTTTCCGGAATCCATCCGGCATCGGCAACGCCCGGTTTGCCGATGCTATATACAGTTAATAGTAATACAGATCGCGGTGTTTGTCAAAGCTGTGAGAAAAAATCGGAACAATTGCCGAAAAACAGACGCTCGAGACAGGTTTCATCGTAATTTTTGCGCGCGAGATGGTCATACAACCGCTCCATCACCGCGATGCCGTTCCATTCGGGCGGCAGATCCGTTCCATCCAGATCACAGCCGAAGCCGAGGATCCGCTCGCCTCCCCGCTCCAGGAAATGATACAGATGCCGTTCGAGCTGGTCAAAGCTCCGGCCGCCGAGCTGCTCGCGGCAGAGGTTCAGTCCCACCAGCCCGCCGCGGCGGCGTAGCTCCTCGAACTGGGCGTCGGTCAGGTTGCGGGGATGGGGATGGACAGCGGCCGAGACGGAATGGCTCGCGATAAAGGGCCGCGTCGTGACAGCGGCGACATCCCAGAAGCCGCGCTCGTTCAGATGCGACACATCCGGCAGAATCCCCTGCCGCTCCATCTCGCCCACCGCCGCCCGACCGAAGGAAGTCAGCCCCTCCGCGCAGCCGCTTCCGCAGCCATGGCCCAGCTCATTGCTGCCTGTCTCTTATACACATCTGACGCTGCCGACGAA